>JAGHTJ010000097.1 GCA_018065375.1 Candidatus Equinaster intestinalis
TCCAAATATTCCGCAACTGCAAAACGCGAGCAACTGCGAGTAAAACAGAGGAAAAACGAGCAAATAAAAGTTTATCAAATTTTCTCTCCTGTTTTCGCTAAAAAAATACAAAAAGATTCAAAAAAGTGTTGACTTTTTGCGGTTTTTAGTCTATATTTACATATTGTTAAAAGCATCTGTGTTGAATGCAGTTTCAAACTGCGGCTAATCAAAAAATTATTGATGATTAAAAACTCTTTGCGGAGGCCGTACGGAAAGAAATTGCAGGTATCGCGCAGAGCCAAAAAATTTTTTTAGCTTGTGCGGCACTATGTGTCCGCAAAGGGGGATGCTTTAATGGAAAAAAAGAATATTTTGGAGTTAAAAAACATTTCTGTTACATTGGGCGATATAAGAGTTCTTAATTCGATTAATCTCGAAATTAAGGATAAGGAGTTTATCACCCTGCTCGGTCCTTCGGGCTGTGGTAAAACGACCATATTGCGCATTATTGCGGGCTTTGTTGAACCCGACTGCGGCGATGTACTTTTTGACGGTGAAATAATAAATGGTGTTCCCGCCTATAAAAGGCAGGTTAACACCATTTTTCAGCGTTATGCCCTTTTCCCTCACTTAAATGTTTTTGAAAACATCGCTTTCGGTTTGCGTGTTAAAAAGCTGCCGGAAAAAGAGATTAAGGAAAAGGTTTACGAAATGCTTGAGCTTGTAAATCTTAAAGGTCTTGAAAAGCGCAGTATTGCTACCCTTTCCGGCGGTCAGCAGCAGCGTGTTGCAATAGCGAGAGGAATAGGCAACAACCGTAAGGTTCTGCTTTTGGTCGAGCCGTTGGCGGCTCTTGACTTAAAGCTCCGCAAGGATATGCAGGTTGAACTTAAAAAGATTCAGCAGCAGCTCGGAATTACCTTTATTTTTGTTACTCACGACCAGGAAGAAGCCCTTTCGATGTCTGACACCGTTGTTGTTATAGAAAACGGCAAAATTCAACAGATAGGCTCTCCGCAAGATATTTATAATGAGCCCAAAAATGCCTTTGTAGCCGATTATATAGGCGAATCGAATATACTTGACGGTGTTATGAAAGCCGACTATCTGGCTGAATTTTCGGGTAAACAATTTAAGTGTCTTGATGCAGGTTTTGCCGAAAACGAAAAGGTTGATATAGTTGTTCGCCCCGAGGATGTTGATATAGTAGATGCAGAAAAAGGTATGCTCCAGGGTACTGTTACATCGATTACATTCCTCGGCGTTCATTATGAAATAATTGTTGATATCGGCGGCTTCAAATGGACGATTCAAACCACCGATGAGCACTTTGTTGGTGATAAAGTCGGCTTATATATTGAGCCCGATGCAATTCATGTTATGAAAAAGAGCGAATATCCCGGTAAATACGGTGATTACAGCTCTTACAGTGAAGAAATCGACCATCTTTCCGATAATGAGGAGGATGCAGATTGAACAAAAAATCTTTTGGCAGCCGCCTTGTTTCGGCGCCATATATCGTTTGGGCGGCAATATTTATAGTTGTACCGCTTTTAATGATGATTTATTACTCATTTACCGATGTTGCAGGCGTTTTTACCCTTGCAAACATAACCTCGCTCGGTAAATATAAAAAGGCATTCGGTCTTTCGATACTTTATGCATTTATTTCTACGGCTATTACCTTTATTTTAGCTTATCCCCTCGCCTATTTTATGACTAAATTAAAGGTTTCATCGCAAAAAATGATACTTATGATAGTTGTGTTCCCAATGTGGATGAACTTTCTTATCCGTACTTATTCCTGGATTTCCATTTTGGCAAACACCGGCATTATAAATACTTTTTTAGGCAAGCTCGGCATTGGGCCGCTAAAAATGATAAACACACCGGGCGCTGTTATTCTCGGTATGGTTTATGATTTTATGCCCTATATGGTACTGCCGATTTATACGGTTATGACCAAAATCGATAAATCTCTGCTTGAAGCGAGCGAGGACCTTGGAGGCAATGCTTTAACAAAGCTGAGAAGGGTTATTTTTCCGCTCAGCTTACCCGGTGTGATTTCCGGTATAACAATGGTATTTGTGCCGTCTGTAAGTACATTTTATATCTCACAAAAGCTCGGCGGCAACAAAACAATGCTTATAGGCGATGCTATCGAGTATTTGTTCAATTTAGGACCTACGCACTACAATGTTGCTTCGGCAATATCGCTTGTACTTATGGTGCTGATACTGCTCTGCCTTGCCGTTATGAACAGGTTTTCCGATGATGACGACGGAGGTATAATGATATGAAAGTTCTTTCAAAGATTTATATCGCCCTGATACTTATTTTCTTATATGCTCCGGTTTTGGTTATGATGGTTTTCTCCTTTAATTCGGCAAACAGTGTTTGGGTGTTCAAAGGCTTTTCACTTGAGTGGTATAACCGCCTGCTCTTTAATGATAATCTGCTAAATGCCTTAAAGCATACTTTGATTATCGCTGTTCTTTCTGCCGCAATTTCAACTGTTTTGGGCACTGCGGCGGCAGTCGGTATATTTTCTTTCCGCAAAAAAATCACCAAAAGCGCCATTATGTCGGTAACAAACATACCTATGATGAATGCCGATATTGTTACCGGTATTTCTCTTATGCTTTTGTTTGTTTTTATCGGCAGACTTTTCGGTATTACCGAATCTCTGGGCTTTACAACGGTTTTAATTGCCCACATAACCTTTAATCTGCCGTATGTTATTCTATCGGTAATGCCAAAATTAAAGCAGACCGACCACCATTTGCCTGAGGCGGCTTTGGACCTTGGCTGCACACCGCTGCAAGCTTTCTTTAAGGTGGTGTTCCCATCGATTTCTTCGGGCGTTTTCAGCGGCTTTATAATGGCATTTACACTGTCTCTCGACGATTTTGTTATCAGTTATTTTACCTGCGGACATTATCAGACCTTACCGATAGTAATATACAGTATGACCAAAAAGACGGTAACACCCGATACCTATGCACTATCTTCGATTACATTTGTTGCTGTGTTTGCTTTGCTTGTTTTATATAACGCAATTCAGGGCTCAACAGAAAGAAAGGCGGTACGCGCAAAATGAAAAAAATCAAATTCATTATTTCGGTTCTTCTCGTAATTCTCTTGGTATTCTCCTGCTCTTCTTGCGGTTATGAATACTTTGATTTGAATTTGCGGGCGGACTATACAAATGAACTTGCCGGTACCGAGCTAAATGTTTATAACTGGGGTGAATACATCTCGGTTGGCGGCGACGGTGATATGGATGTTGTTAAGGAATTTGAGAAGGATACCGGTATTAAGGTAAATTATACAACCTTTGACAGCAATGAAACAATGTATTCTCAGATTAAAAACGGCGGCGTTTCTTATGATGTAATTATTCCCTCGGACTATATGATAGAGCGCCTTAAAAACGAGAATATGCTTAAGAAAATCGATATGGCGAAAATCACCAATTTCGATTTGATTGATCCGAAATATAAAGGTTTGTTTTTTGACCCCGATAACGAATACACTGTTGCCTACAATGTAGGCATGGTTGGAATCATCTATAACAGCGCTCTTGTAAAAGAAGATATCCACAGTTGGAGCGCACTTTGGGATGAAAAATATAAGGGCATGACACTTATGTTTGATAACCCCCGCGATGCTTTTGCCATTGCGCAGTTCAGGCTCGGTCAGAGTATCAATTCTACTGATAAAGCCGATTGGGACAGAGCAAAAAATATGCTTGTAGACCAAAAGCAGTATTTGCAAAACTATGTTATGGATGAGGTTTTTTCAAAAATGGAAACCGGCGAAGCGGCTATTGCCCCCTACTACGCAGGCGACTATTTTACAATGCTTGATTTAAACCCCGACCTTAAATTTATTTATCCGGATGAAGGCACAAACATTTTTGTAGATTCTGTTTGCATACCGACCTGCTGTAAAAATTACGATGCGGCTCTGCTCTTTATCAATTTTCTGCTTGAGCCGGACATTGCTCTTGCAAATGCAGAATATATAGGCTATGCTTCACCTAATACCTCTGTTACAACAAACGAGGAATACAGTCATTACGGCGAGGAAATTCTCTACCCGAGCGATACGGAGTATATGAACACCAAAACAGAGTATTTCCACGACATAGATGTTGATATTAAAACCTATTACGAAAATCTTTGGTTAGACATAAAGCGAGATTAAAAATAAAGGACTTAAATCCGAATCGGGTTTAAGTCCTTTTATCTTGCCAGCGGATGGAATTTTTTATACGCTAAAGCGTATTTGTTCTTCATCATCTGCGCGTATATTTGAGTTGAAGAAATGTCCGAGTGTCCGAGCAGCTCCTGAACATCACTGAGCTGTGCGCCGTTTTCAAGGAGATGCGCTGCGAACGAATGACGCAGAGTATGCGGTGTGATATCTTTATTTATCTTTGCACTTACTGCATACTGCTTGATTATCTTCCAAAAGCCCTGCCTTGTCATAGGCTTGCCGTTCATATTGGTAAACAGCCTGTCCTCTTTCGGGTCGTTGACAACGATATCACGGGCATTTGTAAGATAGTTTTTAATTGATTTCAGTGCCTGCGGATAAATGGGAATAATTCTTTCCTTTTTATCGGAAGACATATGTAAAATGCCTATTTGCAGGTTTATATCGTTAACTTTAAGCTCGATAAGTTCTGTAACCTTAATACCTGTTGCATACAAAAGCTCAAGCATGGCTTTATCTCGGCAGCTCTTAAAGTCTGTACCGTCGGGCTGTTCAAGTAAAGTTATAACCTCTTTAGCGGTGAGTATCTCGGGCAGTTTTTTTGGCTGAGTGCGCTTATGGGTTGCCACTGTCGGAATTTTATCAAGGTATCCGTTTTTAGAAAGAAAACCGAAATAGCAGTTAAGCGAAGCAACACTTCTTGCAATACTCGATTCGCTGTGGCCGGTGGTAAGCATATTATGCTCGTATTTTTCAATATCAGCGCTTTTTACGGATTTAAGGTCATTTATACCGTTTTCGGTGCAATAGTTAATAAACTTATTTATATCACGCAGATATGATTCCATCGTGTTTTTTGAAGATTTTTTCACATCACGCAGATAGTTTTCGAAATCAACTGTATAACTGACCATTTTTTCACTTCCTTAAAAATCGAAATATTTGAAAAACGAAACCGACATTATTGCGTTTAAGAGCGAGGATAGAGCAAATAAGAGTAAAATTATCGAGAATTTTCGGCAGTAGGCTTTGAAATCGCCGTAAATATTCCCGCCAGAGCTCTGCGGCAAAGTAACACGAACAAGATTAAGCGAGAGATTAAAAGCCGCTCTTGAGCAAATAAAATACCCTATAACCGCAATAAGTGTACAAGGAATAAGTATCAGAGAATTAAATGCTATGCCTTTAAGGGTAAAATTACTGTAGAGGTACCCTGCCGTAATTCCGTAAGCAAAGCCGCAATAAGAGATAGTCAACGGAGAGAGCACTACGCCCACAACCGATGTTCCGCTTAAAAACAGAATAAGCACAATCGGTAAAAATGAGGTAAATGCCGAAAGCAAAACCGAAAAGAAATCGGAGCCGCTCCGCACCTTAACAAAGGCTGAAAAAGAGTTTGCGGCGACAGAAAAAACAGCACTGCTTTTTTTAAGAAAAATTACCCCAAGCAGCACGCCGATAAAATATATTACGGTGATAACCATCAGAAATTTGTTTTCCGAAAAAATTTCAAAAAATTTTGCTTTTCGCAGGTTTATTGTTGCAACTCGTTTCATATTTTGTCCTCCTATCGTTACATAGGTATGCTTTAAGAGGACAAGATATTACTTTAATACAACATTTCGTTGAAAGCAAACATCGCCTGCAAATATGTAGTATTTCAAGAAATTATGTAATCTACCGAAAAAATATCTTAACATAAATATAGCCCGCACAAAAAACGAAAAAATTATTAAATTAATGCGTTTTTTGGTGGGAGACAATTATAGTTATACACTACTTTTCAGCTCATGTCAATAAGGAATTTTCGAATAATTTTGCATTATGTAAACTATTTATGTTAACTATACAATATAT
>JAGHTJ010000111.1 GCA_018065375.1 Candidatus Equinaster intestinalis
GGTATAAATAAGGGCTTGTCCGTCACGGACCTCCTGCTTTGGAGCGATGCTCATATTTTCGCCGAGGCTCATTTCCTTTTCGGCTTCGCCGTAAACACCGCACTCACAGTTTTTATTCATAGCCGCATATTTTTCGCCGAGCAGTCTGCCGCGCAGCTCCCCTGCCTTACCTTTTTCGGCTTTGGTTACCGAAATTATTTCGGCTTTAACGATTTCACCCGAGCTGATTTTAAGAATTTTGCCGGTATCGTTATCATTTACCGAGTGGCCGAGCCCGCAAAGTGTATTATTGGCAGGCAGATAAAAAGTAAGTGTGCCGACCCCTGCAGAGCTATCGCGCACCCAAATGCCCGCTTTATAGGTCCTACTGCTTTTTGAAAGCTCGGGGCAAAGCTCAATACGCTTAAGACAATTATCGCGTTTAATCACAATTTCGAGCGTTTTACCGCCGCTCTGCTCGATAATTTCGGCAACATCGGAGTTGGTATAGACCTTTTGACCGTCTATTGTAATAATGCTGTCGTCAATTTTTAGCCCTGCTTTTTTGGCGGGAGAAACATTGCCGGACGCTGTATCAACCTCGCTTATATTTACAACAAGCACGCCATCGGTATATATTTTCATACCGAACGGAATACCGAGAACGCAGACGGTATTCTCGGAAACAACATTAACCTTTGCTTTACGGAGTGGTATTATGCCGAGCAAATCGAGCCGTACATCAAAGCTCGTGAGTGGTGGCGCATCGGTTGTATATTCGCCGCCGATATCACGGACTACAAGAGGTATATCGCACTCGATTGCAAGTTTTTTACCGTTTACAACATTATATTCGGGTGATGTTTCTCGGTAAGCCGCCGCCACCGCCGCAAAAATCACCGCACACAAAACCGCAAGGCATAGAGCCGAAAATCTTACGGCAGTTTTTATTTTTTGCATTGTTACACATCCTTTTTACTATCATATCTTTTACCGAAAATCGCAAAAAATAAGTGTATATTTTTTCTTAAACCTCTGTTTCAACCAAAATAGTTTCGGCGCCCACAACAGATATTTGCTCAAACGGAATAATTATATCGTTTTCCCTGCCCAAAATGCCCAACAAATGCGGTCTGCCGTAAATTACAAGTGCATTTATTCTGCCGGTATCAAAATTTATTTCGATATCGGAAACGCTGCCTATTACACTGCCGTTTTTTACCGACACAACCTGCTTTTCCCTTAATTCATCTACCCTGAAAATCATAAAATCCCTCCATAAAATTATATGAAGGGAGTTTGGAAAAATATTAACTTTTAATCTTTTTAAGGGCAAATTTTTCAAGTCTCGACACCTGCGCTTGCGAAATGCCGATTTCGGTGGAAACCTCCATTTGAGTTTTGCCCTCCATAAATCTCTTAAAAAGTATGGTTTTTTCGCGGTCACTGAGATTTTTAACCGCCTCTTTGAAAGAAATTTCCTCAAGCCAATTTCGGTCGTCGTTTTTATCACCGATTTGGTCGAGCACATAGAGAGTATCTCCGCCGTCCGAAAAGACCGGCTCGTAAAGCGACATTGGCTCAACAATGCTTTCGAGCGCAATTACAACCTCGCTTGTGGGTATGCCGATATCGTTGGCGATTTCGGTAACAGTGGGCTCGCGGTCAAGCTTTAATATAAGCTTCTCCTTAACCTGCATAGCCCGATACGCCGTATCTTTAATAGAGCGGCTCACCCGCACCGAGTTATTATCGCGCAGATATCTGCGAATTTCGCCGATTATCATAGGGACGGCATAGGTTGAAAACTTTACCAGATGCGAGCTATCGAAATTATCAACCGCTTTCATAAGCCCGATACAGCCGATTTGAAAGAGGTCGTCAAGATTTTCGCCCCTGCCCGTAAACCGCTGAATAACGCTGAGGACCAGCCTTAAATTGCCGTTTATGAGCTTATCTCTTGCATTTTTATCGCCGCTTTGGCTTTTTTTCAAAAGCTCTTCCTTTTCCTTTTCGGAGAGCACCGGCAATTTTGCCGTATCAACGCCGCAAATCATAACCTTACCCGAATACATTAAAACACCTCGCAAATTCTGTTATTATTATTTACAGAATTTGCGAGGTATAAACAAAAAACAAGATTAAAATGTATACTGATATTCGGTTTTAATATCGCGCGGCGCACCCGAAAAAACGGTTTTGATTGCGCCCACTTTGCCGGTGATGAAAATATTTTCGCGCGGTATCTTATTTACATTATGCAAAAGCGAGGTTGTGATTTTTGCGAAAATGCCCTGCTCACGCAAAGTATCGATAATAACGGCGCTTGGGCTGCAAGCATCAATGTATGTATGGTATGACTGATAAACAATACCGTGGTGGCTGACTTTGAGCAAATCGCATTTAAGAAAATCGCCGAAGGCAGATACCAGCTCACGCTCGGGTATTTCGCCCATATCTCCGCCTAAAATCACAGAGCTCTCATTATATGTAAATTTAAGAGCTACCGAGCAATCGTTCATTTCGCCGCCAAAACCTTTTTGCGGGTTAAGGCAGAAAACCGATACGGCTTTTCTGCCCGTGCCGATTATAAAACTATCCCCGCGCGAAAGTAAAATAACCTCAGGGCTATTTTCGGAAATGGCGGTTTTCATTCTTTCATAAAACGGCATATCATCGGCACCGGGAACGGTTACAATATCGGGCAAAAAGACACGCTTTACACCGAAATTATTTATAATCATATCAGCACAGCCGATATGGTCCTTATGAAAATGAGTAACAACAAAATTATCAAGGTGAGTTACGCCGAGTTTTTTAAGGTTTTCGGTAATTTCGGCGGCATTATAATCGTTGCCGGAATCAAAAAGCATATTTTCGCCGTTAGGAAATTCCAGATAATCGGAACAGCCGATAAAAGGCGGAAACGGCGAAGCGTTTTTTGGCACTTTCGGGTGCCTGAGTTCAAAAAAGATGAGATTAAGTTTACCCTTTTCGGTAGTAAACAAATCTGCATTTGTTTTACCGAATGCGGGCATCGGCTTTTTATCCACCTCGGGCAGATATTCAACCTGCGCATTTTCGGGCAGATACGGAAAAGACTGATTCAAGCCGTTAGACACAAAAAGGTTTTTATAAAGGCGGAGTTTAAGTTCGCCCTCATATTTTTTATATGAAATTTCGCGCTCAATTTCGCCGCCCGAAACGGTGATTTCGGCGCCGCCCTCGTTTTTACCGTGACCGCCGCAGATAAGCCCTAAAAAGTGACCTGCGCGCATATCTATCCGACTTTTTCCGCATTGGTAGGTGTCAGGAGATTCACCGCCGGTAAAGACAAAAATTGAAAGCCCGCCGTTAAGTGTTATATCTACTTTGCCGCATTTTTGGGCTCTGCCTGCGCCGTAAATACCGTGTTTCACAGTGCCCGCATTAATGCAGATTTTTGCGCTTTCAACCGTATCACCTATTCCTGCGCCGTAGATATTATCACCTACCGAGCCATTTTCAAGTGTAACCGAGGCGCTCTCTATATTACCGCCGATTCCGCCACCGGAAAGCGTTTTTACAAAGCCCGAAAGCATTATAACATTTGTTTTAGAAAAATCGGTGTTTTCCCCGCCGCCGTAAACCTCGCCAAAGGTGATATCGCGCTCAGTCAGTTTATTATTATTTTGGTCGTAAACATGGGTTTCGCCCGCATTATCGGCTTTAACAAAAACAGTATTACCGCAGGCAAAAAAGCGGTTATCCTTTTGATATGGCAGCAAACTAATCACCTCGCCTATTATTATAGCATAGTTTTGTATAAATGTGAAATAATTTTATAATAAAAATACCCACCGAAAATTTCTTTTCGGTGGGTATTTAATTTAGCTTAAAAGCTTAACTCAGCGGCAGAAACTGCAATGGATGTTACTGCGCAAAGCATAACAATCGCAAGCAATACTGCCAATGATTTTTTAATTCCCTTTTCCCTGCCTTGACTTTTACTTTTTTCAATGTTAGAATATTTTCAGCATTATTATTTAGGTGGCGTTCCAATGAAACACGGCAAAACATTCGCAGATTATTTAAGTGAGCATAAAAAAGTGCTTATCGTAACGGTTTTGGGTTCTATCCTTGTTTTAGCGCTTGTTGCGGCAATTATGGTACCGGCTTTGGCGAAAAAAGAGCCGACCGAAACACAGTCGACCGATATGCTTACGAACAGGTGGGAAAGACCTTCTGCCAGCCGCAGAACAATAAAGGCAACCGGACAGACTGTTGATAAAGTTATAAAGTACGAAGATTTGATAATCGAAATACCGGAGATTGAGGTTGCAAAAGTCGACTCGGCGGAAGACCCGGACAACGCCCCTACTGCCCCGGAGAAAAAAGAAGAACAGCCCGAGGTTCAGCCCGAAACAATCGAAGAGGTTGATACCGACTGTTTTGCAAATGTTTCCTACGGTATTGATGTTTCGAGCCATCAGGAAAAAATTGATTGGAAAAAGGTTAAAGCCGACGGTGTTGAATTTGCAATAATCAGGTGCGGTTACCGCGGATATGAAAGCGGCAAGATAGTTCTTGATGCCTGCTTTGATTACAATATTACAAACGCTTATAAAAACGGAATTAAAATCGGAATATATTTCTATTCCTCAGCAATAAGTACGGATGAATCTGTTCAGGAAGCGGCATGGATAGACCAATTATTAAAAACATATACGAGCAAAGGCATTAAAATCGAATACCCCATTGCCTATGACTTTGAGGAATTTGACTCCCACCCCACAAGCAGAGCCAACGGGCAAACCAAAGAGCAGGTTACGGACAATGCCCTTGCCTACTTAGATTATCTTAACAGCTGCGGATACAAGGTTATGCACTACTGCTCAAAGTATTCAAGGTATGAAAGATGGGATGCCGTAAGGCTGAGCAAATATGATTTCTGGCTTGCGCACTATTGCGAAGCCACCGATTACAAAGGCTCTTATGTAATGTGGCAATACACCTCAATGGGCAAGGTTGACGGCATTAATGGCGGCGTTGATATGGATATATCGGGCACGAGAACGAGCGAGGATGCCGGCAGCGCAACCTTTGTTATCTGCGAAAAGGATAATATTTCGGCGCACGCCGAGCCGAATGCGGAATCGGAAGTTGTATGCGTTTTAGAGAAAGATACGGTTTACGATTGCCTTAAGACCTATGCAAAAGACTGGTCCGAGCTTTACATTAACGGTATATATGTTTATGTAAGGGACACCGATATTACCCCGGCAGTCGGCTTTGTTAAGTGCGATACCGCATACGAAGCGGCAGGAGAAAGCCTGACTTATTATACAAAGTGCAGCGATGCCGAAGCAAACATTGCCGGCACAATTGAAAAGGAAATAAAGCTGCAAGGTGTTGGCATATATAAGGATCAATGGCTTAAAATCACCTATGAAAGCTATCCTTATTATGTAAAAACGGCAGATGTAAAGGAATATGTTGAACCGCCGGTTGAGGAGCCCGATGACGATACATCGTCAGATACCTCCGAACAAGGTGATACCTCTTCGGAAGATGAAAATTCATCGGAAGAATAATTTTAATATGTAAAGCGAAAAGCGGCTGTAACGATTGTTACAGCCGCTTTTGATATAATTAA
>JAGHTJ010000044.1 GCA_018065375.1 Candidatus Equinaster intestinalis
TTTTTAAAAACTTTTTATTACTCATTTTCACCAAACAAAAAAAGCGGACCGAACGCCGCGCGTTCAGCCCGTTTTTTTTACCGTTTAACAATTAGTCTTTCTTCGATGCGAGGAATTTGTAAACGAGTGCCGCAAGCACGCCGCCTACCAGGGGAGCTACGATAAATACCCAGAGATTTGAAAGAGCATCGCCGCCTACGAAAAGAGCGGGACCGAAGCTTCTTGCGGGGTTTACCGAAGTGCCGGTAAAGGATATACCGAGAATATGTACAAGAGTGAGTGAAAGACCGATTACTATGCCGCTTACTGCATTGTTTTCGGTTTTGGAGGTTACACCGAGAATTGAAATAACGAAAACGAAGGTGAGGATAATCTCGATGATGAGGGAGAGCCAAATGTCTTCATTATAAAGAGCGTTTGCGCCGAGTCCGCTATCCTTGCCTACAAATGCCATAAGAACTGCCGCACCTGCGGTAGCACCGGCAAATTGAGCGATTACATAGCCGATAAAATCCTTAATTGTCATCTTACCGCTTACGAGCATTGCAATAGATACTGCGGGGTTGATATGGCAACCCGAAATATTACCTATCGAATAAGCCATTGCAACGATTACAAGACCGAATGCAAGAGCTGTAAGCAGGTAGCCCGTGCCCTTATCCGATGCACAGCCGACAACCGCAGCTGTTCCGCAGGCGAAGAGAACGAGAACGAATGTGCCGAGGAATTCTGCCAAATACTTTTTGAGTGAATTCATAAAAATATCTCCTTTAATATTTTTTTACGAACATTTTACGGAATCACCGTAAAAAATATTCGTTTACATAAAAAATTATACCACTTTTTTCGGTAGTGTCAATAAATATGCCAAATGTTGTAAAGATGATTGAAAAAAATTTTTCAGTATGTTATCATTTAATAAGTAAATGATTGGATAAAGGCAAAAAAATGAGAACATTTGATAATTTAACGGTATGTTTAGGTTCCGGCGGTCAAAAAGAGCTTGCGGAATCCATCGCCAAAAAAATCGGAGTAACGGTCAGCGAAAAACCGGGTGACGAGCTCACCTTGCTTATCGACCGCTCGGGCGTTTCGCTTTGCGGTTACGGACTTACCTACCGGGGGGATTTCGAAAAACTGCTTTCCCGCATCACCGATGGCAGACTAATGCACGAAATGCTTGTAAAAATCGCAAAAACCGACAAGCCCGACCCCACCGCCATAGATGCCACGGCGGGTATGGGAGAAGATTCCTTTTTGCTTGCCGCCGCGGGATACAGAGTTACTATGTTTGAACGCGATGCGGTGGTTGCCGCCCTGCTTAAGGACGCTCTGCGCCGTGCCAAAAAACACCCGATTTTAAGGGAAGCCGCCGAGCGCATAAGGGTTATTGAAGGAGACAGTACCGAGCTTATCCCACTTCAAAACAAGGTTGATTTAATTTATCTTGACCCGATGTTTCCCGAAAGAAAAAAGAGCGGACTTGAAGCAAAAAGCTACAGCTGATAAAGCATCTCGAACAGCCCTGCTCTACCGAGGAGGAGCTGCTTGATGCCGCATTCAGCGCCTGCCCGGAAAAAATAATAGTAAAACGACCCTTAAAGGGGAGCGACCTTGCCGGTAAAAAGCCGCAGTATTCGGTAAAAGGCAAGGCAATAAGATATGACTGCTTCACGGTAGCAAAAGGCAAAATTTGATGAGAAACAAAAAAGACGCCCGCGGGCGTCTTTTAATTTATATACTCGTTATTTCAAAATAATATTTTCTTGCGGAAACGGGAAAATCATTTAAAACTCCGTGCTCGGGGTCATAAAATACGCCCTCTCTGAAAAGCGACCAATGCCAACACCTTGGGGTTTCAAGGCTTAATACACATATTTGCGGAAGCTCGGTTTTCTCGCTTGCCGCGGTTTTTTCGCCCATAAGAAGCCCCTGCTTTTTAAGATAATCGCGCATTTCCTTAAGGGTTGTTTCCCTTTGGTTGCCGAGCTTTTCGCAAACCTTAAGGGCATCCTCGCCGCAGAGCATTCCGAGAACCGCTTGCCCGCAGGCAAGCGGATTCGGCTCATGCTGATAAATCATATCCATTAGAGTACTCTTTCACCGGTTTTTGCATCAAAAGCAGCGGTTTCTTTTGATTTAAGGCGTATTTTAATCTTTTTGCCGGAGGAAAGTATAAGATTAAAGGTATTCTTTTCGGTACGCGGAGAGTGTGAAATTGCAATGAGGCCAAAGCCGGCGATAATCGGATCACCGACATCGGTATAGCGGTGAACTCCCTTTTCCGCGAAAATTTTTGCCCACTCTTCTTCGGTTTTTACCTCTCTGCCGTCCACCATACCGGCGCCTACTTCGCCCTCCATCTTGATTACACATTTATAGCGTGAAAGGTCGGCAAGCGGAAGGTCGGTAGCATAGATACAGTCATAAGCAACCGAACAACGTGCAAGCGGGTCGATAAGCTGATAATAGTCGGGGTCGCCTATATATGTATCCTTTGAGGTTTTACGCGCATAGCAGTCCTTAATATCGAAAACGAGCAGAACATCAGCCGCCGCATTATACTTTCCGAGCATACGCTCCTTTGCCAATGCCTGAAGCTTGGCAATTTCTTTCATAAGAGGCTTCGATTCTCCCCACCAACCGTTTTTAAAGTAGATACTGCCCGAATTCATTACATTTTTGCCCTTTAAAAGCTTGGGGATAACGCGGTGGTCGTAGTACCACATACCCTGACCTGCAAGTAAAGGCTGTAAGAAATTACGGCGGAGCAAGGCGATGGTTTCGGGATACTGCTTGGGGTCTCCGCCCACCATATCCTCGGTGCCTATCGGGTGCTGGTCCATTTCGGTAAGCCAAAGAACATTATGAAGTCGGCAGGATTCAAGCAAGCCTCTTTGAAGCGGAACGCCCTCTATCTGGCGGTTTTCGGTATAATAGGCGAAAGGTCCGCAGAGGAAATCAATTATACCCTCCGCATTAAGGAGCATATCAACCTCAACGTGTCCGTAACGAACCGGCTCGCCGCAGTTGAAATAATATCCGAAGAATGCGCCGCACAAGCGGTTGGGGCACTCCTGCTTTATCACCTTGCAGAATTCAAGAATAGCCTCGGGCATTATCCTTTGCAGGGATTTTGCCGCATCGTATGCCGCGACATCGTGAAGCCAGTCTCCATCGGGGTCAAAGGGGGCGTTTTTAATTGTAACGTCACTTCTTCCCCACGCCTTTTGCAAAGCCTTATCGGTTTTATAGGTTTCCTTTAAATAACTATGAAAATGGTCTACGGCAGGCTTCGAATAGTCGATAGCCCAGGGGTGCCACTCACCGTAACAGCCCGATGCCACCTGAATTGCAAAAACGTGGTCGCCAAAAGGTGACGCATCAAGTTCTTTTATAAAAAGTCGGATAAGCTCGCTTATATCCTTAATCCATTTTTTCGAAGCCAGAGAGCCGCGAAGATGATGATTACAGTCGAAGGAAATAACGCGGTCCTGCTCACCGTCATCAATACCGGTAGTATACTCCCCTTTTATCTTATATACCATACATTCATCGGGGTTATCTCTTAACCACCAATAGGGCGGATTTACGTGAAGACGTATAAGCGCATAGGCATTGGGGTTTGCCTTTACCATCGAAGCAACCTCGGCAATGATATGCTCAAAGGTTGGCGGAGTTACCTTATGGAAGCATTGGCAGAGGTTTGCATCGAGCGCAACCGGATTTATACCCGCCTTTGCAAATTCACCTATATTTTTTTGAGCATAAGCGGTATCGGGACGTGCCGCAGGAAAATCGCTCAATCCGAAAAGCACCGGCGGTACACGTTTACCGTTTATATAAAGCGCCGGGGCATTTCCCGTTTTTTTAACTTGTGCCTTTATCATAATAACACTCCCTTAAGCTGATTTGATGGAGAGCTTTTTATCAAGCCCCGTAAGAGAAAAGATGCTCATAATCTCGGTGTGAGCATTGATTATCGAAAGCTCTGCACCGATTTCCTTTGCTTTTTTATGGCTTGCAACTACCTGACGCAGTCCCGAAGATGCCATATACTCCACCTTATCGAAATCGAGCACAATTTCGGTTGCACTTTCGATTTCTTCAATGGCGGCGGCAAGCTCGGGCGATGCGGCGGTATCAAGCCAACCGTCAAGCGCCAATGTTATTTTGCCGTTTTCGTTTGTTTTTGTGATGTTCATATATATTTCCTCCTTATATTGCTCTAAAAATATTTTGTAAGTGTCAAAATATTTTGATTGTTTTTGTATTCGTACTTTGCATCGTCTACCTTATTCATTGCGATAAATCTGCCGAGCCCGCCAACCTGCTCCTCCATATCGTATTCCTCAATATCAATTATATCGGAGGTTTGGTCGAAGGGCATACCGCTATCGGTAAACCGCAAAGTTATGCGATTGGAAACGCTGATACTGCAATTTACATAGCCCTCGTTTTCGGTATTCTGATAGGCGTATGAGCAAATGTTTATAAAGTATTCTTCTGCCGCCAAACACAGCTCAAGCTGATTATTTCGTGGCAGCGGCAAAGCCAGAATTTCATTCTTAATCTTTTCAAATTCGCTCTCTTGCGCCTTTAAAACCATATTTTTTGTATTTGCCACCGTGAAGCAGAGCATTGTAATATCATCGTGCCGCTCGGCGTTTCCTACAAATTCGCCAACCGCATTATTTACGAAATCCACAAGATTTTCTTTTTTAGCGGCAGTAAATGCCTTAAGGGTATCTTCGAGCCTCGGAATTCCGAAAAACTCCTTTTTAGAATTTACGGCTTCGTTTACACCGTCAGTATAAAGGAAGAGCGTATCGCCGGTATCAAGCTTTATCGTTTCTTCGTAATACTCCTCATTTTCAAACATACCGATAAGGGTATTCCCCGCACCGCCGAGGGTTTTTACCTCATTATTTTTTATGATATACGGCAGGTTATGACCCGCATTGGCATAGGTATAGCTGTTATTTTCAGAATCGAAAATTCCCACTATTGCCGTAGCAAAAAGCATTGAGGGGTTATTTTCGCAAAGGGTATTATTTACGCGGGATAAAATCTGCGCAGGAGAAAGACCGACCTTTGCAAATTCACGTATCAGCATAAGGGTAACCGCCATAAAGATTGCCGCAGATACGCCCTTTCCCGAAACATCGGCAATAACGGTTAAGAATTTACCGTCTTCAAGCGGTTGGTAATCGTAAAGGTCGCCGCCGACATACTTTGCGGGTATCATATCGGCATGGATTACACAGCCGTCAGTTTCGAAAAAGACGTTTTTAAGGAAGCCGCGTTGAATTCCCGAAGCTATATCGAGCTGAACGTTCTGTTGTTCCTGCTCGTGGGTTAAATTGCGGATATTTTCGAGATATGAGCTGATGTCATCGGTCATGGTATTAAATGCCGCCGCCATCATGGTAAATTCATCGTTGCCCTTAATTTCGAGCTTTTCGGTGGAACGCTTACCGTCTGTAATATACTCGTTCATCGTTCTGCTCAATTTCACGGCGGGATTCGAAACACGGCGTTTAATTACAACATAAACGAGAACATAAACACCGATAACCACCAAAACTATGATAACCGCCATCATTATAAAAATGTTTAAGCTCTCCTTGCTGGCGCCTTCATAGGATTGGTCAACACCGGCTATAATTTTGTTGCCGGATTTATCCTTAATGAGTGTCATTGTAGTAATTTCATAGGTGTATTTTGCGGTTGTAACGCTGTGTGAAATATCTTTTTCACCGCGCCATACCGCCCATTCGTCATCAGTTAAATTGTACTCATAGATTTTTCCTATGTATTTATCGCTGGGGTTTAATTCATCAAACCGCTCGTTTTGTGAAACACAGATATATTTGATTTTGCCCGAATCCTCTAAAGGCACCAAAAGATAGGCAAAATCAATTTTAAAAATTTCGCAGGCATAGTTACCGCGTTCCCAGATTTTTTCCGCAAAATTTTCGTCTATCGGCGAATCGTAGTGCTCGGCTTCTTCAAGCACCATATCCGCATACGCCTTAACCATTGATTCATTATTGCTTCGAGCATTATTCATAACAATAGTATCAACGAGAAAATAAAACGAGACACACAAAACAGTGAGAGCTACCAAAAATATTGCCGAAACTCTTCTTGTAACCCTTTTTGCTATTGAATTTTTCTTCATAAAGCATCCACCACGGTTTTTTTAATATCGCTTATAAGCACACATTTCGTTTCGGAACAGTCCTCACTGCCGCATACTGCACAGGCAAAATCCGAAAGTCCCCGAAATTCTTTAAAATAATAATTTTCTTTTATTGCTTCGCTTTTTACGTAAGGGGGATTATCAAGGTAAACGGTAAACCTGTCAAGCGGGAGCTTCATACCGAGTCCCGTTGCCTTCATAAGGCTTTCCTTAAGTGTCCAATATCGGTAAAATTTATCGGTACTGTCCTCGCCGGAAACAATATCTTCATATTCTTCTTTTGTGAAAAAGCGCCTCGCAATATCAAGATTAATATTTTCGCGAAATTCAATATCACAGCCGATTTCAAAGGGCGCAACACCGCAAAGCGCATAATTTTTACTGTGAGATAAGCTGAAATAAAGACTGTTATCCTTTAAATAAGGTTTACCGTTTTCTCCTGTAATTATTTCGCTTTTTGCGCCTTTCCCGAACTCTTTTAAGGCATATTCAAGTAGCAAACCTGCGCCAAGCGATAAATTTTTATCCTTGCGAAATTTCAGTTTTGATATTTTTTCTTTTCGCGCATCATTTACATATTCCAAAGCGGTAAAGAAAAGCTTATCATCATAAAGCGGATTTACATCTACCCAATAAAGAACAGGCTTAAAATTGTTTTTCGGCATTGATTAGTTTTCCTCGCCTTCGATTTCAAAATAATCAAGCGTCATAATGCTGAAAATGGTACGGTCGAGATAAGAATCATCAATAAGCGGCCAGGAAAATCCGATACGGTAAAGTATATTTGTTGTAAAGAGATTATCGGTTTCAACCGCGTGAGCGTCCTTAATATCGTAT
>JAGHTJ010000141.1 GCA_018065375.1 Candidatus Equinaster intestinalis
GAGGGAAAACCTCAGGAGGAAAAACAAATGGCAGTAGTATCAATGAAACAGTTACTCGAAGCCGGTGTTCATTTCGGACACCAAACCAGACGCTGGAACCCTAAAATGGCTCCTTACATCTTCACCGAGCGCAACGGTATCTACATTATAGATTTGCAGAAAACCGTTAAGAAGCTCAATGAAGCCTACAATTTCACCCGTGATATAGTTGAAAACGGCGGTGATATTCTTTTCGTAGGTACCAAGAAGCAGGCACAGGATTCCGTAAAAGAAGAAGCAATCCGTTGCGAAATGCCCTACGTAAACGCTCGTTGGCTCGGCGGTATGCTTACCAACTTCACTACTATCCGCGGCAGAATCAGAAGACTCAAACAGCTCCGTGAAATGGAAGAAAACGGAACATTTGACCTTCTCCCCAAAAAGGAAGTTGTAAAACTTAAACTCGAAATTGAAAAGCTCGAAAAGTTTTTGGGCGGTATCGAGAATATGACCAGAATTCCGGCAGCACTTTTCATTGTTGACCCGAGAAAAGAAAGAATTGCCGTAGCAGAAGCAAAGAAGCTCGGTATTCCGATTATCGCAATCTGCGATACAAACTGCGACCCTGATGAAGTAGACGCAGTTATCCCCGGTAACGATGATGCAATTCGTGCCGTAAAGCTTATTGCCGAAACCATCGCATCTGCGGTTATCGAGGCAAAGCAGGGCGAGCAGACCACCGTTATCACCGAAGAGGCCGAGGAAGAAACAGTAGAAGAAGCTGCTGAAGAAAAGGCTGAATAATCAGGAGGAAATAATAATGAACTTTACTGCAAAAGATGTTCAGGCTTTGCGTGAGAAAACCGGTTGCGGTATGATGGACTGCAAAAAGGCTCTTACCGAGTGTGACGGTAATATGGAAGCGGCAGTTGACTTTTTGAGAGAAAAGGGACTCGCTTCTCAAGCTAAAAAGGCAGGCAGAATTGCCGCTGAAGGTACTGTATGTGCTATCGTTAAAAACGGTGTAGGTGCTGTTCTCGAAATGAACGCCGAAACCGATTTCGTTGCCGGCGGCGACCCCTTCAAGGCATTGGCTGAAAGAATTACAAATGTTGTTATCGAGCAGAATCCTGCCGATATGGATGCTCTCCTTAAATGCGCTGAAAACGGTCAGACCGTTGAAGAAATGGTTCAGGAGCTCTTCCTTGCTCTTCGTGAGAATATGAAGGTTCGCCGTTTCGCTCGCTTCGAGGGCAAACTCATTTCCTATGTTCACGCAGGCGGAAAAATCGGTGTTATGGTTAAATTTGATACCAATGCCGATGAAAATAATGCAGATTTTATCGCTATGGGTAAAAATATCGCAATGCAGATTGCGGCTATGAATCCGGCTTATCTTGATGAAGCTTCCGTTCCGGCTGAAGTTTTAGAGAAAGAAAAGGAAATCCTCGTAGCACAGATGAAGGAAGACCCCAAAATGGCAAGCAAGCCCGATGCGGTTCTCCAGAATATTGTTAAGGGTAAAATCGGCAAATACTACAAGGAAAATTGCCTTACCGAGCAGCAGTTTGTTGTTGACGGTGACCTTACCGTTAAGCAGTATGTTGAAAAGGTTGCAAAAGAGCTCGGCGCTTCAATTAAGATTGATTCCTTTGTTCGTTTCGAAAAGGGCGAAGGTCTTGAAAAGCGTGTAGACGATTTCGCAAGCGAAGTTGCAAGCATGGCAAAATAAGTTTTTTAAAGCTTTTTATTCCGCATCACAAAGTGGTGCGGAATTTTTTTCTTTATTTTTACCAAAGGAAAGTATATAATAGACTAAAAGAGGTGTATTAAATGGATATTAAAGAAATTTTATCAAGGGTTGACCATACTTTGTTAAATCAGGCGGCAACCTTTGACGATATAAGAAAAATCTGTGATGATGGCATAAAGTATCAAACCGCCAGCGTGTGCATTCCGCCCTGCTTCGTAAAGGCGGCAAAGGAATATGTCGGCGAAAATCTTAAAATATGCACCGTAATCGGCTTTCCGAATGGCTATAATACTGCATCGGTTAAATGCGCCGAAACAGCCGAGGCGGTCAAATCCGGCGCAGACGAAATAGATATGGTAATAAATATCGGTGATTTAAGGGCGAAAAATTACGAAAAAATACTTTCCGAAATAAATCTCGTAAAGGAAAACTGTTCCGGTAAAATTTTAAAGGTAATTATAGAAACCTGCCTGCTTTCCGATGAAGAAAAAATAAAAATGTGTGAAATTATTTCAAAAAGTAACGCCGATTTTATTAAAACCTCAACCGGCTTTGCAGGCGGCGGAGCTACATTCGATGATATTAAGCTTTTCAAAAAATACTGTGCGCCTCATATAAAAATCAAGGCGGCAGGCGGCATTTCGAGTATCGCAGATGCCGAAGAATTTATAAACCTCGGTGCCGACAGACTCGGTACCAGCAAAATAATAAAACTTGTAAAGGAGCAGAAAAAATGATACCAACACCACATATCAGCGCCGATTTAGGAGATTTTGCAAAAACAGTACTTATGCCGGGCGACCCGTTGCGCTCAAAGTTTATTGCCGAGAATTTTTTAAGTAATGCCCGCCTTGTAAATAATGTACGTGGAGTGCAGGGCTATACCGGGGATTATGACGGTATAAAAGTTTCGGTTATGGCAAGCGGTATGGGAATGCCGTCTATCGGAATTTATTCTTATGAACTGTATAATTTTTACGGTGTGGAAAATATAATCCGCGTGGGCTCTGCAGGGGCTATAGACGAAAATGTAAAAATCAGGGATATTATTATCGGTAAAGATATTATTACCGATTCCGCATTTGCGAAAAACCTCGGTTTTCCTGCTGATTATATGCCGAAAGCGAGCAATGTATTAGTAGAAAAAGCCGAGAATATCGCCAAAAAAATGGGGGCAAATTGCCATACCGGTATGCTGTTTTCTACAGACGTTTACTATGCCGATGTCGATTTTAATGCGCTTAATAAAAAAGGTGCTCTGGCGGTTGAAATGGAAGCGGCGGCGCTGTATCTTAATGCCGAAAAGGCGCAAAAAAATGCCCTGGCGATTTGTACCGTATCAAATAATATACTTACCGGCGTTGAACTGCCTTCAAGCGAGAGAGAGACCACATTTACACAAATGATGGAGCTTGCTCTTAAAATCGCAAAAGAGATGGAGAAATAATGAAAAGAGTATTTTTGATAGTTTTGGATTCGCTCGGTATCGGAGCCGAACCCGATGCGGCGGAATTCGGGGATAATAACCCGAATACTCTGCAAAGAATATCAAAAAGTAAATATTTTGCCTGCGAAAATATGCTCAAAATGGGGCTCGGCAATATTGACGGTATAGATTATCTGCCAAAGGAAAAAAGCATTGCCGCTTATGGCAGATGCAGGGAGAAAAGCCGGGGCAAGGATACTACCATAGGCCATTGGGAGATAGCGGGTATAGTATCTAAAAAGCCGATGCCTACCTATCCGCTCGGATTTCCCGAAAATATAATAAATGAGTTCAGCGAAAAAACCGGCAGGGGAGTGCTCTGTAATAAACCCTATTCGGGCACCGAGGTAATAAAGGACTACGGCGAAGAACATTTAAAAACCGGAAAACTTATCGTTTATACCTCGGCGGACAGCGTTTTTCAAATTGCCGCAAGTGAGGATATAATTTCACGCGAGGAGCTTTACGGCTACTGTAAAATAGCCCGCGAAATTTTAACCGGAGATAATGCCGTGGGCAGGGTGATTGCGCGTCCCTTTAAAAAGGAAAACGGCAAATTTGTACGAACTGACGGTCGTCACGATTTTTCGGTAGCACCACCCGCCGATACAATGCTTGATGCCATAAAAAAATCGGGCAAAACGGTTTATGCAATAGGAAAAATAAATGATATTTTTGCCGGTTGCGGCATAACCGAGAAGCAGTATACCTCTTCAAATACCGAGGGTATGAAAATCACCCTCGAAGCTGTAAAAAACAAGGAGTTTGAGGGACTCTGCTTTACAAATCTCGTGGATTTCGATATGCTTTACGGACACCGCCAGGATATTGACGGCTACGCCGCCGCGTTCAGCGAATTTGACGGTTGGCTTCCTTCGTTTATAAATGAAATGCGTAAAGAGGATATTCTGATAATAACGGCGGACCACGGTTGCGACCCGGGAGACGAGCATACCGACCATACCCGCGAATACACCCCGTTTATTCTTTACGGTAGCGCTGTAAAACCCGAAAACCTCGGTACAAGGGAGAGCTTTTCGGATATAGCGGCAACGGTTTGCGATTATCTGGGCGTGGATTTTAAGTGTGCGGGTAAAACCGTGCTGAAAGGGTGATATAATGGAGTATAAAGAGCTTATATCAGCGGCAATAAAGGCCAAAGAAAACGCCTACGCGCCATATTCGAAATTCAAGGTGGGCGCGGCAATTCTTACAAAAAGCGGTAAAATTTTTACCGGAGTAAATATTGAAAACGCCTCATTTTCGGCTACGATTTTCGCAGAGCGAACTGCGATTTTCAAAGCGGTAAGTGAGGGTGAAAGGGAATTTGCGGCGCTGGCGCTGATTGGCGGCAGAAAGAACGAAATCTGTTATCCCTGCGGTATCTGTCGGCAGGTATTAAGCGAATTCTGTAACGAAAATATGCCGATTATCATAATAAAAAATGAAAACGAATATGAAGAATTAAAGCTTGCGGATTTGCTTCCGTTCGCATTCGGATTATAAAATTCAAGCGCCCCGAAAATCGGGGCGCTTACTTTATAATATGTTATTATTTTACCACAACAACTGCCGTACCGTTTGGAATTGCAACGATTTTCGCATCCGGCTTGCCGATTATTTCTTTTGCAAGCTTAATGGCTTCGGTGAGCGAATGGGCGGGGAGCATATTCATCTTTTTAACCGTTTCATCGGGAATGCTCGATACATAAATAACGGTGGCTTTCTGTATTACACGTAAAATTATCTGTGCCTGCCATTGGTCGGGCAGAGTGTCGGCGGCACTGCGGGAGAGTATTGCATTCATCTTTTCGTCTACCGTTTGGTCACCTGCGATAACACGGTCAAAAAATTCACCGCCGGTACCGTCAATGGATTCGGCAAGCATTATTACGACACCGCCTTTTTTAACTGCCGCTTCGGCGGCTGTCATACCCTTTGCCGCCTGGTAAACGTTTTGGTCAAGGGGATAACCGCCGTTGGTTGAAATGGCAATGTCGCCCTCCTCACAGCTTGCTTTGCAAAGTGAGGATATAAAATCGGTGCCTTTTTTGTGAGCCTGCTTTAAGTCACCTGCAACGGCAAAAATCGGCTCTTTTGCATCGTTTAAAACAACATTTACAATGAATTTGAGTCCTGCATTTTCAGCCGCCCAAAGCATATCCTTGTGAATGGGGTTGCCCTCTAATATGCCGGTGCGGGCTCTGTCGCTTGCA
>JAGHTJ010000025.1 GCA_018065375.1 Candidatus Equinaster intestinalis
TTTCTTACGAAAAGGGTTATGAAATCACTATACCTGAAAATTTAAAGGATAAGGTTTTTGTAGCCGGTGCAAAGCTTGAAAACGGAAAACTCCTTACATCAGGCGGCAGAGTGCTGGGCGCAACGGCGGTAGAAAAAACCTTGAATGATGCAGTTAAAACGGCATATACCTATGTGGAAAAAATCAGCTTCGGTAACGCCTATTACCGCCACGATATAGGCGCAAAGGCGCTTGCCGCTTCGGAGGATAAATAATGGTATACAGAATTTTCGTAGAAAAAAAGGCAGAGCTTGCAAACGAGGCAAAGGCGTTGCTCTCTGATGCAAAAAATCTGCTCGGCATAAAAGGACTTACAAATGTTAGAATTATAAACAGATACGATGCCGAAAATATAACCGAGGAGCTTTTCGATTATGCCGTTAAAACGGTATTTTCCGAGCCACAGCTCGATATTGCAACAAGTGAAATTGATTTAAAGGGCGGAATTTGTTTTGCTACCGAGTACCTGCCCGGTCAGTTCGACCAGAGAGCCGATAGCGCCGCGCAGTGTATTCAGATAATATCTACCGGCGAGCGTCCTATAATTCGCTCGGCAAAGGTTTATGTTCTTTACGGCGATTTAAGCGAAAGTGATATTGCCGAAATCAAAAAATATGTTGTAAACCCGGTTGAGGCGAGAATAGCCGAGCTTAAAAAGCCCGAAACACTCAAAACCGAATACGAGCTTCCCACCACGGTAAAAACTCTTGAAGGTTTTATAAATTTAAGCAGAGCAGAGCTCGAAAAGTTCGTTGCCGATTACGGTCTTGCAATGGATGCCGATGATATTGCTTTTTGCCAGGAATATTTTAAATCGGAGCACAGAGACCCCACTATCACCGAAATTCGTATGATAGATACATATTGGTCGGACCATTGCCGTCATACCACATTTTTAACGGTTATTGACAGCGTTAAGTTCGAAGACGAGCTTTTGCAGAATACATATAACGAGTATCTTGCGGTAAGGCGCGATATAGGCAGAACCAAGCCGATATGCCTTATGGATATTGCAACGGTTGCCGTAAAGCATCTGAAAAAGCAGGGTAAACTCGATAAGCTTGATGAATCGGAGGAAATCAATGCCTGCACCGTTAAAATCGAAATCGAGGCGGACGGCGTAAAGGAACCCTGGCTTCTCCTTTTCAAAAATGAAACACATAATCATCCCACCGAAATTGAACCCTTCGGCGGCGCGGCTACCTGCATAGGCGGTGCTATCCGTGACCCGCTGTCGGGCAGAAGCTATGTTTACGGTGCTATGCGTGTTACCGGTGCGGCAGACCCCACAAAGCCGGTAAGCGAAACAATCCCCGGCAAGCTTCCCCAAAGAAAAATAGTAACCACCGCGGCGGCGGGATATTCTTCATACGGTAACCAAATCGGTCTTGCTACGGGTATAGTTGATGAAATTTATCACCCCGGTTATGCCGCAAAGCGTATGGAAATAGGTGCGGTTATAGCGGCAACCCCGGCAGAGAATGTAAGACGTGAAGTACCCGATCCCGGAGACGTTGTAATATTGCTCGGCGGCTCTACCGGCAGAGACGGTATAGGAGGCGCAACCGGTTCTTCCAAAGCACATAATGCTCATTCGGTTGAAACCTGCGGAGCCGAGGTTCAAAAGGGTAATGCACCCGAAGAAAGAAAGCTTCAGAGACTTTTCCGCAACAGGCAGGCATGCCTTATGATAAAGCGCTGTAACGATTTCGGCGCCGGCGGTGTTTCGGTTGCGATAGGAGAGCTGGCGGACGGTCTTGAAATCAATCTTAATGCAGTTCCCAAAAAGTATGAGGGACTTGACGGTACCGAGCTTGCCATAAGCGAATCGCAGGAAAGAATGGCGGTTGTGGTTGAAAAAGAGAATGTTGATGCCTTCTTAAAGCTTGCAAATAAAGAAAACCTGCAGGCAGTACCGGTAGCCGTAGTAAAGGCAGAGCCTCGCCTTACCATGAATTGGAACGGCAAAAAAATCGTAGACATCAGCCGTGAATTCTTAAATTCCAACGGTGCTGATAAGCATATTGATATTACCCCCGCGAAGGCGGAATATAAAGAAAAAGAAATTTGCGGCGGCTTTACCGAAAACTATAAAAAGCAGGCGGCAGACCTTAATATCTGCTCAAAACGCGGACTTTCCGAGCGCTTCGATTCCACTATCGGAGCAGGCACGGTGCTTATGCCGTTTGGCGGTAAAAATCAGCTTACCCCCATTCAGGCAATGGTACAGAAAATATCGGTAGAGAAAAAGCATACTGACGATTGCTCGATGATGTCTTGGGGATATAATCCATTTATAACGAGCGAAAGTCCGTATCACGGCGCATATCTTGCCGTAATCGAATCGGTTTGTAAGCTTATTGCAACCGGCGGCTCCTTTAATGATGTTTATCTTACATTCCAGGAGTATTTCGAGCACCCGAATAAGGACGGCAAACGTTGGGGCAAGCCCCTTGCGGCATTGCTCGGCGCCTTTAAGGCACAGCTCGAGCTCGGCATAGGCTCTATCGGCGGTAAGGATTCCATGAGCGGCTCGTTTGAGGATTTAGATGTTCCGCCCACACTCGTTTCCTTCGCCGTAACTACCGAAAAGGTAGAAAATATAGTTTCAAACGAGTTTAAAAAGGCGGGCAATAAGGTTTTCCTTATCCGTCCCGAATTTGACAGTAACGGACTTCCCAAAACGGATAGTCTTCTTAAAACATTTGATACCGTTACAAATCTTCTTCGTTCAGGTACTGCGGTTTCCTGCTATACACCGGGTATCGGCGGTATTGCCGAGGCTGTAATGAAGATGTCATTCGGTAACGGACTCGGCTTTGAGTATAACGAAAAGCTTACCGAAAAGGAAATCTTCGGTTATAATTATGCCGCATTCCTGCTCGAAACCACCGAGGATATAGATGGCATATTTATCGGTACCGTTACCGATAACGCCGCCGTTTCCAAGGCGGGAGAGAGCATAAAGCTCGATGAATTGCTCGGCATTTACGAAGAAAAGCTTGAGGGTGTTTATTCCTGCAATATTAAGGATAGAAAAACACCTATGCAAAATTTCGAATATAAGGCGCAGTCTTATCCGTCTGCACTTATTAAAACGGCAAAACCCAAGGTGCTCATTCCCGCTTTCCCGGGAACAAACTGCGAGTTTGATAGCGCAAAGGCGGTAGCCGATGCCGGAGCCGAGCCTGAAATTATGGTTATAAATAACCTTTCGAGCGAGGGCATTAAGCGAAGCGTTGAGGAGTTTGCCGAAAAAATCAAGGCTTCTCAAATGATATTCGTTCCCGGCGGTTTTTCGGGCGGAGACGAGCCGGACGGCAGCGGTAAGTTCATCACGGCATTTTTCCGTAATGAGGCGGTAAAGGCCGGTGTTACCGATTTGCTCGATAACAGAAGCGGACTTATGTGCGGTATCTGTAACGGCTTCCAGGCTCTTATAAAGCTCGGTCTTGTGCCATACGGTAAGATTATTGATACCGATGAAAACTGCCCCACACTTACATTCAATACCATAGCCCGCCATCAATCGAGAATAGTAAGAACGAGGATTGCTTCCAATAAGTCACCCTGGCTTGCTCTTATGAATGTCGGTGATATAGTAAGCGTTCCGATTTCACACGGCGAGGGTAGATTTTTGGCGTCAGATGAGCTTATAAAAGAGCTTGCGAAAAACGGCCAGATAGCCACACAGTATGTTGACTTAAGCGGCAACGCCACAAGCGATGTTCACTTTAATCCCAATGATTCGGCCTATGCCGTTGAGGGTATTACTTCACCCGATGGCAGAGTTTTCGGTAAAATGGGTCATAGCGAGCGCATAGGCTCGGGACTTTATAAAAACGTAACAGGAAACTACGATATTCGTATGTTTGAATCAGCAGTTAAATATTTTAAGGGGGATATATAAATGACTTACAAATCAGATATTGAAATTGCGCAGGAGTGCCAAATGAAGCCGATAGGCGAAATAGCCTATGCCGCTCATCTTTCTGCCGAGCAGATAGAGCCCTACGGCAAATATAAGGCAAAGGTTGACCTTTCGGTGCTGGATAGCGAGCGCAAAAACGGTAAACTCATTCTTGTAACTGCAATTACTCCTACACCGGCAGGTGAGGGCAAAACCACCACTACAATAGGTCTTGCAGATGGTCTTAAAAGAATAGGCAAGGATGTTACGGTTGCTCTGCGTGAGCCCTCTTTAGGACCGGTTTTCGGTGTTAAGGGCGGTGCCGCAGGCGGCGGATATGCACAGGTTGTACCGATGGAGGATATAAACCTTCATTTTACCGGAGACTTCCACGCAATCGGTGCGGCGAATAACCTGCTTGCCGCAATGCTTGATAACCATATTCAGCAGGGCAATGAGCTGGGAATTGACGTAAAGAGAATTACCTGGAAGCGCTGTGTTGATATGAATGACCGTCAGCTTCGCTTTGTTGTAGACGGTCTTGGCGGTAAGGCAAACGGCGTACCGAGAGAGGACGGTTTTGATATTACCGTTGCAAGTGAAATTATGGCTGTTTTCTGCCTTGCAACCTCGATTACCGACCTTAAAAAACGTCTTTCGAATATTATCGTTGGTTATACCTATGACGATAAACCGGTTACCGCTGGCGATTTAAAGGCGGTAGGCGCTATGACCGCACTTTTAAAGGACGCTCTTAAGCCTAACCTCGTTCAGACACTTGAGGGAACTCCCGCTTTTGTTCACGGCGGACCTTTTGCTAATATAGCCCACGGCTGTAACTCGGTTATTGCTACCAAAATGGCACTTAAAATGGGCGATTACACCGTTACCGAGGCAGGCTTCGGCGCCGATTTGGGAGCTGAAAAGTTCCTCGATATTAAATGCCGTAAGGCAGGTCTTACACCCGATGCGGTTGTTGTAGTAGCTACCGTAAGAGCCCTTAAAATGCACGGCGGTAAGGCTAAAACCGAGCTTAATAAGGAAGACCTCACAGCCCTCGAAAAGGGTATTCCCAACCTGCTTCGCCACGTTTCAAATATCAAAAACGTTTATAAGCTTCCCTGCGTAGTTGCCGTAAACCGCTTCCCGACCGATACCGATAATGAAATTGATTTTATCATCAAAAAATGCAGAGAGCTCGGAGTTAATACCGTTCTTTCAACCGTTTGGGCAGAGGGCGGAAAAGGCGGCGAGGAGCTTGCAAAAGAGGTTGTACGCCTTTGCGAAGAGGAGCAGGGTGATTTCACATTCTCCTATGAGCTGAACTGCAGTATTGAAGAAAAAATCACCGCAGTAGTAAAGAAAATTTACGGCGGAGACGGTATAAACATTATGCCGAATGCCAGAAAGCAGATAGAAACACTTACCAAGCTCGGCTTTGATAAATTGCCGGTATGTATTGCCAAAACGCAGTATAGCTTCTCCGATGATGCTTCAAAGCTCGGCGCCCCCGAAAACTTTACCGTAACGGTAAAAAATGTTAAGGTAAGCGCCGGCGCAGGATTTATAGTAGTTTTAACCGGCGATATTCTTACCATGCCGGGACTTCCCAAGAAACCTGCCGCCGAGGGCATTGACGTAGATGCTGACGGTAAAATCATAGGCTTGTTCTGATAAATTTAAAATTGCTCCGCACCTATTAACGGCGCGGAGCTTTCTTTTTTTGTCAACTTTTGTTCCCACCGATCTTGACATGCATATATATAAGTGGTATAATACAATAGTATATTATCGGGTTGTGTTTGTTTCGCTATTTCACGCTTGATTTATATAAATTACATATTTTCCATTTTGTAAAAAAATGGAGTGGCAAAGTGGTTTTAGGCGGTATTCTTATTATGAAAAATTTGCTTATATTAGGTAACGGTCAGTATGGTGCCGTTGTAAAAGATATGGCTCTTGAAAGCGGAGATTTCGGTAGCATAGCATTCCTTGATGATTGCATTGAATTGGGCACAGCCGATACAGTCGGTAAATTGTCGGATTATGAAAAATTTAAAGAAAACTATCAATATGCTGTAGTTGCAATAGGAAATCCCACAGTACGTAAAAGATGGAGCGAGAAGCTGATAGATGCAGGGTATGAGATACCGTGTATGATTTCAAAATATGCCTTTGTAAGCAATGTGGCTTCGCTTGGCACAGGCATCGTAGTTGAACCCAATGCAACGGTGCTTGCAAATGCTAAAATCGGCGATGGAACCATAGTATGTTCAGGCGCCGTTATAAATCATAATGCAACTGTCGGTGAATACTGCCAGATTGATTGCAATGCAACCGTTATGGGCGGTGCAGAGATTAGTAACATTGCGAAGGTTGAAGCGGGTAAAACCGTCTACTGTAAGCAATAGGCTCTTAAAGGTGATTCTTATGTTCTGGACTGTTATTTTATCAATAATTTGTGTACTTGTTGCACTTTTTGCGGTAGTTTATATAATTGCCCTCATAAATAAACCTAAAACCGTTTTTGCCGATAAACCTGAAGAAAAAAATCCGGTAGAAGGCAAAAAGGTTGAGTTTGTCGAAGATGATAGAGATGATTGTAATGCCGATGGCGTACGAGGTCATCTTGTAATAGTCGGAAATAGTGAAATTAAAGAAAGCTTTTATGCAAATTATGTAAAACGTATTTTGGATTTAATAATTTCATTTTTCGGCCTCGTAATTCTTTCGCCGCTATTTTTGATAATTACCCTCGCTATTTATTTTGATGACCCCGGTCCGATTTTCTTTACTCAAAAGCGAGTTGGCAAGAATAAGAAATTTTTCAAACTGCATAAGTTTCGCTCGATGAAGATGTCAACCCCTCATGATAAACCTACACATATGCTTGAAAATCCCGAGCAGTATATAACCAAGGTGGGAAAGTTTATCAGGGCTCATAGCCTTGATGAAATTCCGCAAATTTGGGATATATTTATCGGTAATATGAGCATTGTAGGACCTCGACCGGCACTTTGGAATCAGTATTTTCTTACTGCCGAAAGGGATAAATACGGAGCGAACGAAATAAAACCGGGACTCACCGGTTGGGCACAGATTAACGGCAGAGATACTCTGGAAATCCCCGAAAAAGCAAAACTTGACGGTGAATATGCGGCAAAACAGAGCTTTTGCATCGATGCTAAATGTTTCTTCGGAACAGTTTCAAAAGTTAAAGGTGATAGTTCTGTAGTTGAGGGAAATACGAAAAAAGAAATGGAAGCTGTGAACAAATGAAAAAAGTTTTAATTACGGGTGCCAATTCTTACATAGGTACTTCCTTCGAAAAATATATTAAAGACAATTTTGCGGCGCAGTATGAAATAGATACAATTGACATGATAGATAGTGCTTGGCGCGAAAAGAGTTTTGCCGGTTATGATACTGTTTTTCATGTTGCAGGAATAGCGCATTCCGATAGCGGAAAAATTTCTATTGAAAAAGAAAAATTATATCGTTCGGTTAATACAGAACTTACAATAGAAACTGCCAAAAAAGCAAAGGCAGAAGGTGCAAAACAGTTTATTTTTATGTCATCTGCAATAGTTTATGGGGATTCGGCGGGAATAGGTAAAGAAAAAATTATTACTAAAGATACACCTGTTAATCCTGCAAATTGTTATGGTGATAGTAAAGTTCAGGCTGAAAATGGAATTTTGCCACTTAATGATGAAAGCTTTAAGGTTTGCATTTTAAGACCGCCGATGATATACGGTAAGGGTAGTAAAGGAAATTTTCCGATATTGGAAAATTTTGCAAAAAAGCTTTTTGTTTTTCCGAAAGTTGATAATTGCCGTTCAATGCTCTACATAGGGAATTTAACGGAGTTTGTCAGGCTTATGATTGAAAACGAAGAGAGTGGGATTTTTTGGCCGCAAAATGCCGAATACAGCAATACAAGTTTGCTGGTGAAAATGATTCGAGAAGCAAATGGTAAAAAAATTTTTTTGTTATCAGGCTTATGTTGGCTTTTAAAATTTGTAAGCAAGTTTACCGGTCTTGTGAATAAAGCATTTGGAAATTTTTGTTATGAGCAAGATTTAAGCGATTATAAGCAAAATTATAGATATTATATCTTATCAGAAAGCATCAAGGAAATTGAAAGTAATGAAGGATAAAAAACATATTTTAATTATTTCTCAATATTTTTTTCCTGAGTCGTTCCGAATAAATGATATTTGTCAAGAACTTGTTAAAAGAGGATATAAAATTACGGTTCTTACGGGAATCCCCAATTATCCGGACGGAAAATTTTTTAGCGGTTACAACTGGTTTAAAAAAAGACGGGAAGTATGGGAAGGTATTGAAATTATTCGTATTCCCATTGTTTCACGTGGAAAATCAAATATCAGACTTATTCTTAATTATTACTCGTTTGTAGTAAGTGGCTTTTTTTGGAATCTTTTCACAAAACTTAATGCTGATATGGTGTTTACATTTGAAGTTTCGCCCATGATTCAAGCAAAAATAGGAATATGGTATGCGCAAAAACACAAAGTACCTAATTATTTATATGTTCAAGATTTGTGGCCTGATAATTTGGAAATAGTAGGAGGAATACATAATAAAGTTATTCTTGCTCACTATTGGAAAATGTCTAATAAAATTTATAAAAATTATACAAACATTCTTGCTACATCGCAAAGTTTTGTTGAAGAGATCGAAAATCGTATGCAAAAAAATGCAGAAAAGGTTGTTTATTGGCCACAATATGCGGAAGACTTTTATGTTCCAACTAAATGCAGAAATGTTTACGAAATTTTGAATAACGAAAAATTCAAGATAGTGTTTACAGGTAATATTGGCTATGCGCAAGGATTAGAAATATTACCTAAAACGGCATTACATCTTAAAGATAAAGGCATAAGTGATATTTGCTTTGTGATTGTTGGAAATGGAAGGTATAAAGAACATTTGATAGCAGAAACGTGCGATTTGGGTGTTGAAAAAATGTTTCTATTTATGGAGCGCCAGCCAAGCGATGCTATTCCTAACATTCTGTCATCTTGTGACGTTGCATTTGTTTCATTTATGAATAATGCATTATTTGAAAAAACCATACCTGCTAAATTGCAATCGTATATGGCGTGTGGAATGCCAATAATTGGAAGTGCTTCAGGTGAAACGGAGCGTATAATCAATGAGGCAAATTGTGGACAATGTGCTCAAATAGGAAATGTTAAAGAGTTGGTCCAAGCAATTGAAAATATCAGAAATTCTGATTTGAAATTAATGAGTTGCAATAGTAGGAACTATTATTTGAAAAATTTCGACAAAAGGATTTTAATGGACAGATTAATTACATTATTAGAATCAATTTAAGTTGTTGAAGGGCAGTGAATTTATGAAAGTTTTGCTGATTAATGCTGTTTGCGGAATTTTGTCAACAGGTCGTATTTGCATAGATATAGCTCAACAATTTGAAAAAGAAGGAAATGAAGTTAAGATAGCGTATGGGCGTGCAAGCGTACCCGATAAATACAAAAAATATGCAGTACGTATTGGAAACAAAATCGATGTTTGTTGGCACGCCTTTATGTCGAAGGTTTTCGATCAGCGCGGATATTGGAGCAGAATTGCCACAAAAAGATTTTTGAGATGGGCTGATAAGTATAATCCGGATATTTTGTGGTTGCATAATATTCACGATTATTACATAAATATTGAGATGCTCTTTAAATGGATAAAATCAAGACCGGATATGACAGTAAAATGGACACAACATGATTGTTGGGCATTTACCGGTGGGTGTATGCATTTTTTGATGTCAGGATGTTCACAATGGCAACAGCAATGTGAAAAGTGCATAAATAAAAGAAAAATTTTACCACTATGTTCGAATGAGAATTATACATTTAATCTTAAAAAAAGATGTTTTACCGGCATTAAGAATATGACTCTGATTACTCCATCACAGTGGTTGGCAAATTTGATAAAAATAAGCTATTTGAAAGATTATGATGTTAAGGTTGTTAACAATAAGATAGATAAAGAGGTCTTTAAGCCCACTTTAGGAGATTTTCGGGGAAAATACGGAATTGGGGAAAAGAACATAATACTTGGTGTTGCAAGCCTTTGGGATAAAAGTAAGGGACTATATGATTTTTACAAATTGGCGCAGGTTTTGGATACTAATAGTGTAATTGTAATAGTTGGTTTAAGCAAAAAACAGTTAAAAAGCATTCCAAAAGGCATTATTGGTATAGGAAGAACTAATAACGCGACTGAACTTGCACAGATATATACAACTGCAGATGTGTTTTTTAATCCTACGTATCAAGATAACTATCCTACGGTAAATCTTGAAGCCGAGGCCTGTGGAACTAAAGTTATTACTTATGATACCGGCGGTTGCAAGGAGACTATCAGACGGGAAGATTCGAAAGTGATAGAAGTTGGAAATTGGAAAAGGGTGTTGAGTTTATTAAAATGAATAAAATTTACATACACGCTTCTTTAAATCTTGCCGGTGGAGTTGCCTCTGTTATAGG
>JAGHTJ010000189.1 GCA_018065375.1 Candidatus Equinaster intestinalis
GCGAGCGAATACTCGCGGAAAGTTTTTGAAAAAAGGTATTGACAATGTAGCGTTTGGTTGCTATAATATATAGGTCGCAAAAATTTGATCCATTAGCTCAGCTGGCAGAGCACTTGACTTTTAATCAAGGTGTCCGGAGTTCGAATCTCCGATGGGTCACCATAAATAAAACACCCGCTTTTAGCGGGTGTTTTATTTATGCTTTGAAAAAGCGCGGAGATTCGAACAGGGCAATCGCGAAGCGATAGAAACAGTCCGGTGGACTGTTTAGGTGCCCGCGTGCGTGCCGGAGGCGGTAGCCGAACGGGCGAAGCCACGATAAAAAAATCTCTCACATTTTAGACGTGAGAGATTTTTATGTTTATAAACCCAATAACTGTTTTTTCTTTTCTTCAAATTCTTCTTGTGTAATTACATTTTCATCTAAAAGTTTTTTGAGCTTCAAAAGCTCATCACTTTTACTTTCCGGAGGTGCCTGTACTATTTTTGTTACGATGGTTTTTTCTTCGTTTTTATCACTTAAGCAAAGCGCAACAATTAAACCTATCAAAAAGAAGAAAAAGCCCAAAAGGAAAAAACCGGCAAAACTATAACCTTTGTTATCTGCTATTCTTCCAACAATTACGCCCAACAATACTTTAATCAGCAATACGAGTAATAAAACTAAAAAATATACGATTAAAATCGCTAAAGCGGTATCCATTTTCACACCTCCCCAAATAAAAAAAGTGCGCCAACCGAAGCGGGCGCACTGAAAACGCAAACTCCGATTGTCGCCAAACAAAATCTAAATAGAAATGGGATATTACTCTCAAATCGTAACTCTAGTGGAGTTTGCAGTTTTACCAAAATCCATAGAATTACGGTTTGCTGAAAAGAGCATAATATCCTTATAAAAAGATAAAATACCCCTATTTCTATTATTCAAATTTTGTTTGGCATAATCATTATAACAAGTAAACAAACAAAAATCAACAATTATTTTCTTGTGAAAATACCCTGAATGTGATATAATCAAATCGGTGATAATATGAAAACCGTTAAAATAACCGTAATGAAAAAGGCTTGTTACGAAGACCTTATAAAAGAATACGAAAACCCGATAGAACACGCCTGCGAAATGAGTGTCGGTCAGGTATTTATCAGCGAAAATGCCGAAATTCCCGAGAATTTCTGCTCGAGCGCCTGGCAGAATATTTCCCCATTTGTTTTCGCTCTGTCTCACGGCGGCGGCGATTTTTATGACGGCTGGATGAAAAACAAAAACTCCGCTATGATTTCCTGTAATGACGGCTTTCGTCCCGTCTCATTTTTACTCGAAGCTATCTGATAAAACACCCGAAGTGCGGTAAACTTCGGGTGTCTTTGCATTTTATGCATAAAATATGCAGAAAAACCGCAAAATCTTGCATATTTTTGCAAATAACTATTGACAAACCAACTAAATAAATATATAATTATTGCATATTTATTCAAAAGCAAGGGAAATGCGAAATGAAAAAAGTTTTTATTGACGGCAGTGCCGGTACTACGGGGCTTCGCATATACGAGCGTTTGCAAGCAAGGTCCGATATTGAGCTTTTAACACTCGGAGAGGATTTGCGTAAAAACGAAAATGCACGCCGCGAAATGATAAATAAAGCGGATATAGTTTTTCTGTGCCTGCCCGATGCGGCGGCAATAGAGGCGGTAGGCCTTTGCGAGAATGAAAATACCGTTATAATTGATACCTCCACCGCTCACAGAACCAAAGAGGGCTGGACATACGGTTTCCCCGAAATTGCGGGTTTAAGGGAGCAAATCAAAAGCTCCAAAAGAATAGCAAACCCGGGTTGCCATGCAAGCGGTTTTATAGCCTTGATAGCACCCCTCACCGAGAGAGGAATTCTGGATAAAAATGCAAAGCTTTCCTGCTTCTCGCTCACCGGCTATTCGGGCGGCGGTAAAAAAATGATAGCCGATTATAATGAAAACGGCGAAGCTTTAGTTGCTCCGCGTACATACGGTCTTACCCAAAATCATAAGCATCTTCCCGAAATGCAAAAAATCTGCGGACTTGAATTTGCCCCGATTTTTTCACCGATAGTTTCGTCCTATTATTCGGGTATGGAGGTTGTGGTACAGCTTTTTGCCGAAGACATAAAGGGCAACATCGAAACGATAAAGAATACCTATAAAAACTATTATAAGGGTGAAATCGTAAGGTTCACCGATAATGCGGACGAAAACGGATTTTTGTCGGCAGGAGCCTTTTCGGGGGACGACAGTATGCAGATAAGCGTTTTCGGAAATGACGAGCGAATAACCCTCGTTTCTCGATTTGATAATCTCGGCAAGGGTGCTTCGGGCGCGGCGATACAGAATATGAACATTCTGCTCGGCGTAGCCGAAACCACCGGTTTGGATATAGGAGGCAGGTAAATGAAGATAATTTCAGGCGGCGTTTGTGCCGCAAAGGGCTTTACGGCAAGCGGTGTGCATTGCGGAATACGTAAAAACAGAGAGAAAAAGGATTTGGCGCTGATTTTCAGCGAAAAAAAGGCAACCGCGGCGGCGGTTTATACTACCAACCTCGTAAAGGGCGCCCCCCTTGTTGTTACCAAAAAGCATATCGAAAACGGTAGCGCGCAGGCGGTTATCTGCAATAGCGGAAACGCCAACACCTGCAATGCAAACGGTATTGAAATTGCCGAAAAAATGAGCGAGGAAACGGCAAATGCCCTCGGAATTTCGGCTGACGATATAGTTGTTGCGTCAACCGGAGTTATAGGTCAGCCCCTCGATATTACACCGATTAAAAACGGAATACCCGAGCTTGTTAAAAACCTTTCACAAGAAGGTTGCTCTGCAGCGGCAGAGGGAATTATGACCACCGATACCGTTATGAAGGAGATTGCCGTTGAGTTTACCCTTTCGGGCAAGGTATGCAAAATCGGCGGCATAGCCAAGGGAAGCGGTATGATTCATCCCAATATGGCAACAATGCTCGTATTTATAACCACCGATGCGGCAATATCGGCAAAAATGCTCCAAAAGGCTCTTTCAACCGATATTGCAAACACATTCAATATGGTAAGTGTGGACGGTGATACCTCCACCAACGATATGGTAACCGTGCTTGCCAACGGTATGGCGGAAAACCCGGAAATCACCGAGGAAAACGCTGATTTTTGCGAGTTTATGAAGGCCCTCAATACAGTTACGGTTCAGCTTTGTAAAATGATAGCCGGAGACGGCGAGGGCGCAACCAAGCTTCTCGAATGTAAGGTAAGCGGTGCGGCGGACGAAAAAACTGCAAAAACGGTTGCAAAAAGTGTTATCTGCTCAAGCCTTTTAAAGGCGGCGATGTTCGGTGCGGACGCCAACTGGGGCAGAGTGCTCTGTGCAATAGGCTACAGCGGTGCGCAACTTGACGTAAATAAAATTGATGTTTCCTTTAAAAGCGCAGCGGGCGAAATCGCGGTTTGCAAAAACGGCGCCGGCATAGATTTTTCGGAAGAAAAGGCAAAGGAAATACTTATCGAAAAGGAAATAGAAATTTTAATAGACCTTAACAGCGGGGATAATTCAGCTGCCGCGTGGGGTTGCGATTTAACCTATGATTATGTAAAAATAAACGGTGATTACAGAACTTGAGGTGAAAACTATGTTTGATAATTTTTCAAATTCCGAGAGGGCGGAGGTGCTTACCCAGGCGCTTCCTTATATCAAGCGTTATACCGGTAAAACGGTAGTTATAAAATACGGCGGCAACGCTATGATAGACGAACATCTTAAGGCGCAGGTTATGGAGGATATAGTTCTTTTATGGCTTATCGGCGTTAAGATAGTTTTGGTTCACGGCGGCGGACCGGAAATCAGCGAGCTTATGGATAAGCTCGGCAAAAAGCCGGAATTCGTAGGCGGACTGCGTGTTACCGATAAGGAAACGGTAGATATAGTTCAGATGGTGCTTGCCGGCAAGGTTAATAAAACCCTTGTAAATCTTATCGAAATGAACGGCGGCAAGGCAATCGGTCTTTCGGGTATGGACGGTAAGCTTATCGAGGCAACCCTTAAGGACGAAAAGCTCGGATATGTCGGTGAAATAACCAAGGTTCATATCGAGCCGATAACCGATATTCTCGAAAAGGGATATATCCCGGTAATTTCCACCCTCGGTTGTGACAGCGAGGGCAATACCTATAACATAAACGGCGATACCGCGGCGGCGCATATAGCAGGCGCGCTTTCTGCCGAAAGACTTATTATGATGACCGATATTGAGGGCATTTTAAAGGACCCGAAGGACCCCTCCTCACTTATCCCCGAAATCAGCATAAGCGAGGCGGAGCAGCTCTATAAAGAGGGCATAATTTCGGGCGGTATGATACCGAAGGTTGAATGTTGCGTTGAGGCGCTTCATAAGGGCGTTAAAAACGTGGTAATTATGGACGGCAGAGTAGAGCATTCTATTCTTATGGAACTTTTAACGGATGAAGGTGCAGGAACAATGTTTACCGACAAGAGGGATTTAACCATCAAGGAAAAGGACGAAAATTATATTGCCAATACCTATGACCGTTTCCCGGTTGTGCTTTCTCACGGAAAGGGCTCGGTTGTTTATGATGAAAACGGCAAGGAATATATTGATATGGGCTCGGGCATCGGTGTTACATCATTCGGCTTTGCCGATGATATGTGGCAGGCGGCAGTAAGCAATCAGGCGGCTAAATTACAGCACGCTTCAAACCTTTACTATACCGAACCCTGCGCGGTTCTTGCAGAAAAGCTCTGTGAAAAAACCCAGATGAGCAAGGTATTCTTCTCGAATTCGGGTGCCGAGGCAAACGAGTGCGCCATCAAGGCGGCAAGAAAGTACGCCGCCGAAAAGCACGGCAAGGATTGCTATACAATAGTAACCCTTAAAAACAGCTTCCACGGCAGAACACTTACAACCCTTGCCGCAACCGGTCAGGATAAATTTCACGAGCTGTATCAGCCCCTTACCGATGGCTTTTTGAGCGTGGATTGCTACAATATTTTCGAGCTTGAGGCGGCTGGTGCTTCCAAAAAAATTGCGGCGATAATGATAGAGTGCATTCAGGGCGAGGGCGGCGTAAACACCCTTAAAAAGTCCTTCGTAAATGAGATTGTTGAGTATGCGCAGAGCCGTGATATTCTCGTTATTGCCGATGAGGTTCAAACCGGTAACGGCAGAACGGGCGAGCTCTATTCCTATATGAATTACGGCTTCAAGCCCGATATTATCACCACCGCAAAGGGTCTTGCGGGCGGCCTGCCGCTGGGTGCTACAATACTCGGCGAAAAGGTTAAGGACGTTTTCTCACACGGCGACCACGGCTCAACCTTCGGCGGAAATCCCGTTTGCTGTGCCGCGGCAATAAGCGTGCTTGACAGAATTGACGATAACCTCCTCGAAGATGTTAAGAATAAGAGCAATTACCTCTTCGAAACCTTCGGCGGTGCAAAGGGCATTAAGTCGGTAAGCGGTATGGGTCTGATGCTCGGTCTTGAAACCGAAAAAGATGCCAAGCAGGTGGTAAACGAATGCCTCGAAAAGGGTGTTATGTGCCTTACCGCCAAGAATAAGGTAAGACTCCTTCCGGCACTCAATATTCCGCTTAAAGAGCTCAAAAAGGCGGCTGAAATCATCAAATCTGTATGTGCGGGAGAATAAAAATGAATATAAAAGGTAAAAGCTTTTTAAAACTTCTCGATTTTTCACCGGAGCAAATAAATGAATTTTTAAACCTCGCCGCCGAGCTTAAGGCAAAGAAAAAGGCGGGTATACCCCATAGGCTCTGTGAGGGTAAGAATGTTGCGCTGATATTTGAAAAAACGAGCACGAGAACACGTTGTGCCTTTGAGGTTGCCGCCATTGATTTGGGCGCGCACCCCACATATCTTGACCCCTCCGGTTCACAGATAGGTAAAAAGGAGAGCATAGCCGATACGGCGCGTGTGCTTGGCAGAATGTTTGACGGTATCGAATACCGCGGCTTCGGTCAGGAAATCGTTGAGGATTTGGCAAAGTATTCGGGAGTTCCGGTTTGGAACGGACTTACAAATGAGTTCCACCCCACACAAATTCTTGCGGATTTTCTCACAATAAAAGAGCATTTCGGAGATTTGACGGGCAAAAAGCTTGTATTTATGGGAGATGCAAGATATAATATGGCAAATTCGCTTATGGTGGGTTGCGCCAAAATGGGTATGCATTTTGTTGCCTGCTCGGCTTCAAAATATTTCCCGAATAGCGAGCTTACTGCCACTTGTAAGGAAATCGCAAATCAAACCGGAGCGGTTATCGAGTTTATCGAAGACCCGATGCAGGCCACAAAAAATGCCGATGTAATTTACACCGATGTTTGGGTTTCTATGGGCGAGCCCGATGAGGTTTGGGAGGAAAGAATAAGGGATTTAACCCCCTACCGAGTAACAAAGGCAATTATGGAAAATGCCGGAGAGCAATGCAGATTTATGCACTGCTTACCCGCATTCCACGACCTTAATACCACCGTAGGTAAGCAGATTTACGATAAATTCGGTATCGACTGTATGGAGGTAACAAACGAGGTTTTCGAAAGCAGTCAGTCGATAGTTTTCGATGAAGCCGAAACCCGTATGCACACCATAAAGGCGGTAATGGCGGCAACATTGTAATAATAGCTTTAAAGCGGATGCTGCGGCATCCGCTGTTTTTATAAAAATATTTCCAAACCGTAAAAAATCAATCCCGCATAATTGACAAATCTTATCGGTAAATATATAATTATTTTAACGTGGTATTACGAAGTTTTCCCGCAAAACGGGTAGCATTACTTACTTTTAGAAGGCGTTATGAAAGAATTGTTTTATGCAGTTTTTTGTGCCGTTCAGTTTTCCTTTCTGAAATTAAAGGGCGGCATAAAAAATATAGGTGTTTCCTTTAAAAATGCCGCCGGAAATCTTTTGGCGACACTTAAATATTTCTTCAAAATTGCCGCTCCGTATTTTAAGGCATTAAAAAGTAAAGCCTTTATAATATGGGGCTTGATTATGGTAGCTTTGTTTGTGGGAGGATTTGTGTTTGTCAGCCGAACCATGCATATTTACGAGGTTACCATGGAAAACGATTGCATAGGCTACACGAGAAATGAAGAGGCGCTGAATACCGCAGTTGAGTCCCTTAAAAAGCAGTTTCCGGGGGATAAGGAGATTGAAGCGGAGCTCGAAAAATTCGGTATAAAGCAGGTGCAAACCAATAACATTTTCCTTAAAACGCTTGATGACACCGAACTTAAAAACACCGTGATAAACTGCTGTGATACAATCAGTTTTGCAAGCTGTGTTTATATAGATAACGAGCGTAAGCTCTGCGCCTACGGAGATAAAACAATAAACAATGTTATCACCAATTTTAAAAAGGATAAATCCAAGGCGGTAAGCGACTACACCTCATGCGAATTTGAGCTTTTAAATACCCTCGATTTGCGAAGTGAATGTGTAGCCGTAAGGGATATTACCGAAAAGGAAATCTACCGTACACTTTATGATATTTTCAATAAGGAATTAAAATACCGTGTTACTTTCCTCAAAACCGAGGAAACCGAAATACCGTATCTTACGAGCTATACGCGAAGCGATAAGCTTGAAATAGGCGATAAGGTTATAAAGCAAAGAGGGGTAAACGGAATTACAAAAACCGAAAAGCGTATAGTTGTTGAAAACGGCAAAACGGTAGAGGAAAAGGTTGTCAGCCAAAAAACCACAAAAAAAGCCGTTACCGAGAAAATTCTTGTCGGTAACGGATACTTCAGCGGACTTGACAGTCATTCGGGACTTTTTCTGCCGGTTGAGGGCAAGCTTGTTTCGGGCTTCGGAGTTCGCTCCGACCCCTTTACAAAGGAAGCGGCAATGCATACCGGCCTTGATATTTCAGCCCCGATGGGCACCGAAATTATGGCGGCGGCAGACGGTAAGGTGGTTAAGGCGTCCGACACCAATAACGGCTACGGAAACTGCGTAATAATAGAGCATTATGACGGTTACAGAACACTTTACGGCCATTGCTCGGAGCTTCTCGTTGAGGTGGGAGACTATGTAAGCGCCGGCGAGGTTATTGCCCTCGTTGGTTCTACCGGCAGGTCTACCGGACCGCATCTGCATTTTTCGATTATTATTGACGGCGTTTTCACCGACCCGAGCGTTTATTTTTAAGGCTTACAAACCTTGCAGGCGGAATATCCGTCATTTAAAAGCTTCTGCTTGTCGGAAGTCTTGTTTTCGCCGCAGCTGGTTTTATATCGGCAGTTTTCGGTGTGGAATTTTTTGGTTTCGGGATTAAAATAATAAACGGTGTCGCTCGAAAGCGGCTTTTCCTTTACGGAAAATTTACTTTTGTAACCGCCGGCGGTTTCCTTTGCGGTTTGGTCGGGCGGGAATACAATCTGCTCGGCCGCCGGGCTGCAGCCGCAGATAAATGCAAGGGATAAAGCAATTAAAATAACAAATAACCTTTTCATCATATCACCCATTTAATTATACAAAAAAATCTCAATAAATTCAAGGATATTGCTTATGCTTACCGAAAAAAAGAAAGAACTGAAAAGAAAAGCAAATACTCTGCCGCTTCTTCCGGGAGTTTACATTATGAAGGACGCGGCGGATAATATCATTTATATCGGTAAGGCGATAAAGCTTAAAAACCGCGTTACACAGTATTTCGGTTCGGAAACAAACCACGCCGAAAAGGTCCGCAGAATGACCTCAAAGGTGAACGATTTCGATTATATCGTGTGCGATAGCGAGTTCGAGGCGCTTACCCTCGAAAACTCCCTTATAAAGCAGTATATGCCCAAGTATAACATACTGCTTAAGGACGATAAGGGCTATCACTATGTTCATATTACGGACGAAAAATGGCGCAGAATAGAGGCTGTAAAAAACGATAAGGGCAAGGGAACATTTATAGGTCCCTATAATTCCGGCAGGGTGGTAAAGCAGACGGTTGAGCAGGCGCAAAAGATTTTTAAACTGCCCGATTGCTCGAGAAATTTCGATAAACCCTCCAAGCCCTGCCTTAATTTTCATATAGGTCAGTGCTCGGCGCCCTGCAGAAATAAAATTACGGTAGAAGACTATAACGAAAGCCTTGAAGCGGCAATAAGCTTCATTAAAAAGGGCGGCGCGGCGGCAGACGATATAGAGGTTTTGCGCGAGAAAATGGAAAAGGCGGCAAATGAGCTTAATTTTGAGTATGCCGCAAGACTGCGGGACCGCATAAATTCAATCAACAAGATAACCGAAAAGCAAAAGGTAATTGTATCCGATACTCTGCGGCACGATTGTATTGCATCGGTTATGGCGGCGGATAAAATCTGTGTGCAGGTTTTCGTTTTCAAAAACGGTCACCTTAACGACAGCGAGCATTTCGTATTTGATGCTCCCGCCTCGAAAGAGGAGTTTTATGCCGAGTTTCTGCCTCAATACTACCAAAGCAGAGATATTCCAAAAGAAATTTGGCTCGATTGTATGCCCGAGACCGAAAAGCTTCTTGAACGCTGGCTTTCGGAATAATCCGAATATTCGGCGGTCAGCCTTTTTGTTCCTCAAAAGGGGGACAAGAAAAAGCTTACCGATATGTGTGCCTCGAATGCGGCAGAGCATTTGTCTCATATAATAGAACGGAATATGAGGGAGACGGCGGCGCTCTCGGAAATCGCGAGCCTGCTCGGTCTTTCAAAGCCTCCGAGGTATATAGAATCCTACGATATTTCCAATACCGCGGGCAGTGAAAATGTTGCGGGAATGGTAGTATTTAAGGACGGCAGAGCCTATAAATCCGCCTACCGTAAATTTAGAATCAAGAGCTTTTCGGGGCAGGATGATTTTCGCTCTCTCGCCGAGGTTATAGACCGCCGCTTCACCGAATACGAAAAGGGTGAGGACGAGGCATTTAGTACCCTGCCCGACCTTATTTTGCTTGACGGCGGAAAGGGTCAGCTTTCGGCAGTTTTGCCGATAATCGAAAAACACGGAGTGCAGGTTGCGGTTTTCGGTATGGTTAAGGATAATAAACACCGCACAAGCGCCATTGCGAGCGAGGGCGGAAATATAGTTATAAAGTCCAACCGAAGTGCATTTACCCTCATTACACAAATTCAAGACGAGGTACACCGTTTTGCAATAGGCTATCATAAAAACCGCCGCAGTAAATCAATGATTGACAGCGAGCTTACAAAAATCGAGGGCATCGGCAGTAAAAAGGCGGCGGCGCTTCTTAAAACATTCAAAACAGTTAAAAACATTAAATCGGCAGGCAAGGAAGAACTGATGAAGGTTGCCTTTATCGGTGAAAAAGATGCCGAAAACATCATAAATTATTATAAGGAAAGCTTTTAGGATATGTTGAGCAAATTTTTCGGAGATAAAAAATTTTATAAGCGTGTAATCGCTCTGGCATTGCCGATTATGATTCAAAACGGAATTACAAATTTCGTAAATATGCTGGATAATATTATGGTAGGCCGTATCGGTACCGAGCAGATGACGGGTGTTGCAATATGCAATCAGCTCTTTTTCGTTTTCAATCTCTGCATTTTCGGCGCCGTATCGGGTGCGGGAATTTTCACCGCGCAGTATTACGGCAGTAAAGACCATAAGGGCGTGCGCGATACCTTCCGTTTTAAGCTTATTCTCGGTCTTGTAATTACCGTTATAGGTGTTCTCATATTTTATTTCGGCGGCGATTATCTTATAGGTCTTTATCTGCGCGGAGAGGGAAGTCCCGAATCTGCGGCGGCGTCACTTTCCTTTGCGAAAGAGTATATAATCATAATGCTTATCGGATTTTTCCCGAATTTTATGGCGCAATGCTATTCGAGTACACTCCGCGAAACCGACCAGACCGTTATGCCCATGGTTGCGGGCGTTTCGGCGGTTTTTGTAAATCTCATTCTTAATTACATACTCATTTTCGGCAACTTCGGAGCTCCTGCGCTCGGTGTAAAGGGTGCGGCAATAGCAACCGTAATTTCTCGCTTTGCCGAGCTTTTAACGGTGGCAATTTACACCCACCTTTCCAAAAAGAAAAATCCGTTTATCGTGGGGGCATATAAAAGCTTCAGGGTACCTAAAAAGCTTGTTACCGGCATAATTTCAAAGGGTATGCCGCTTATGCTTAACGAAACCATGTGGGCGGCGGGTATGGCGGTGCTTGCGCAGTGCTATTCCGAAAGAGGTCTCGAAACGGTGGCGGCGAATAATATCTGCCAAACATTTTTCGATGTATTTTCGGTTGCCTTTATGGCGGTCGGCGTTTCAATAGGTATAATTTTGGGACAACTGCTTGGCTCCGGTGAAATCGAAGAAGCCAAACGCTCGGCAACCCGCCTCATTACCTTCTCGGTTATGGTGGGAATTGTTGTAGGCGGGGTATATTTTGCCTGCGCCGGTTTAATACCCGAGTTTTATAATACCGAAGCTTCGGTTAAGGAGCTTGCGGCAAACCTTATGAGAATAAATGCGGTTTATATGGCGGTTGATGCCTTCGCCCACGCAACATACTTTACCCTGCGCTCGGGCGGTCAAACCTTCATCACATTCGCGTTTGACAGCGGCTTTGTATGGGCGTTTGTGGTGCCTACGGCATTTATCTTAAGCCGTTTTACGAGTATCGGTATTATTCCGCTTTTTGCGATATGTCAGATGTCAAGTATCTTAAAGGATATTATAGGTTATATATTCGTAAAACGCGGAAAATGGGCAACCAAAATAGTTACGGATTAAAGGCGGTGAAAAACCGCTTTTTTTCTTTTCAAAATTTTCCTTTTTTAATTGACTTTATTGCCGTTATAATGTAAAATATAATAGAAAAAATATGAAGTGAGGATGTGCAGTATGGAACCGAAATATAAAAGAGTTTTAATTAAGCTTTCGGGCGAAGCGCTGGCAGGTGCAAAGGGAACAGGCATTGATTTTGATATTGTTCTCGGCGTTTGCGAGCAGATAAAAAAATGTGTTGATATGGGCGTCCAGGTAGCGCTTGTTGTCGGCGGCGGAAATTTCTGGCGCGGCAGAAGCAGCGGTCAGATGGATAGAACAAGAGCCGACCATATGGGTATGCTCGCCACCGTTATCAATGCTCTCGGATTGGCTGTCGGTCTTGAGCAGGTAGGTCTTACCGCGAGGGTTGAAACGGCAATCGAAATGAGGCAGATTGCAGAGCCCTATATCAGAGATAAAGCCGTAAGACATCTCGAAAAGGGCAGAGTAGTCGTTTTCGGTTGCGGTACGGGAAATCCCTTTTTCTCAACCGATACCGGTGCTGCGCTTCGTGCGGCTGAAATAGGCGCCGATATAATCTTTAAGGCAACGAATGTTGACGGCGTTTATGACAGCGACCCCAAAACAAACCCCGATGCCAAAAAGTATGATGAGGTTTCCTATTCCGAGGTTCTTGCCAAGGGTCTTCACGTAATGGATTCCACGGCGGCATCACTTTGTATGGATAATCAAATCCCGATTTTGGTTTTCAACCTGGATAAACCCGAAAACATCGTAAGGGCAATGCAGGGCGAAATAATCGGCACAATAGTAAAATAAAGAAAGCAGGTAACAGGTATGAACGAACTTATTAAAAACACCGAAGAAAAGATGGGCAAAACCCTCGATTCGCTTGACCGTGAGTATAAAGCGGTGCGCGTAGGCAGAGCAACTCCTGCAGTGCTTGATAAAATAACGGTAGATTATTACGGTGCACCCACACCGATTCAGCAGATGGCGGCAATTTCGGTTCCCGAGCCGCGTATGCTTCAGATTCAACCGTGGGATGCTTCCACATTAAAAACCATCGAAAAGGCAATTCAAACCTCCGATATAGGAATAAATCCGCAGAATGACGGCAGAGTGCTTCGCCTTAACTTCCCGCCCCTTACGGAGGAGAGAAGAAAGGATATAGTAAAAGATGTTCGCAAGATGGCGGAGGATAATAAGGTTGCGATAAGAAATCTTCGCCGCGATGCTCTTGAAAAACTCAAGACAATGAAGAAAAATTCCGAAATCACCGAGGACGATCAGGCAAACGGCGAAAAGAAAATCCAAACCCTTACCGATAAGTTCTGCAAGGAGATTGACGACCTCGCCGCTCTCAAGGAAAAAGAAATACTCGAAATTTAAAAAAGAAATATTTTAAACTTAAAACAAAATACCATCAGGGTTGAAACTTTTGTGATAACAAAGCAGACCTGATGGTTTTTTGAAAGGTGAAATTATGTTATTCAAGAAAAAAGAAGAAGCCGAGCTTCGTATACCCGAGCATATAGCTATAATTATGGACGGTAACGGCAGGTGGGCAAAAAAGCGAGGCTTACCTCGAAGCGCGGGTCATATAGCGGGTGCAAAAACCTTTAAGGCGGTTGCGAGATACTGTAATAAAATCGGTGTAAAGCACCTTACGGCTTATGCCTTTTCAACCGAAAACTGGAAACGCCCCAAAGAGGAGGTTGACGGTATAATGGACCTGCTTCGCGATTATCTTAAGGACTCCAAAAACTACATAAAAGAGAATATAAAGCTCAATTTCATAGGAGACCGCGCGGCGCTTCCCGATGATATAAAGGAGCTTATGCGCGTTGCTGAGGACGACAGTAAGAATGCTACGGGACTTTGCTGTTATCTTGCCATAAATTACGGCGGCAGAGACGAGATAGTTCACGCCGTAAGGCAGATAGCCCAAAGCGGAATAAAGCCCGAGGATATTACCGAAGATACAATTTCAAAAGAGCTTTATACAAACTATTATCCCGACCCCGATTTGATAATCCGTCCGAGCGGCGAGCAGAGGCTTTCGAATTTTCTTATATGGCAGTCGGCATATTCGGAGTTTTGGTTCTCCGATGTTTTGTGGCCCGATTTTTCGGAAAAGGACCTTGATGAGGCCATAGCGGCATATAATAGACGTGAGCGCCGTTACGGAGGTGTTTAAATGCTTAAAAGAATAATATCGGGAGTGGTTTTGGCTCTCATTTCCGCGGCGGTTGTTTTTGCACATTCCTATACAAAAATCCCCACAATTATTTATTTTGTTTTGTGCGCCGGAATAGGAACCTTTGAAATACTTCATAACACCGGAGTAATTAAGAAAAAATATCTGGCGGTAGGCTGTGCGCTTTTTTCGGCGGCGGAGTTAACCCTCCTTATTTTAAGACCTGCCTTTGCATATTATCTTGCATTTGTATATGCCTTTGCGGTTGCGGTGGCAAGCCTTGTATTCTATAAGGATTTCAGTTTTTCGGCGGTTGCGGCGGCGCTTGCATTTCCGCTTGCCATTGCCATCGGATTTACAAGCACCTATACGGTGTTTGACCGCTACGGACTTGCCTTCCTTCTTATGCTCCTTAATTTTTCATCTGTTTGCGATATGTTTGCTTACTTTGTGGGTGTCAGCCTCGGAAAGCATAAGCTTTGCGAAAAAATCAGCCCTAAAAAAACAGTTGAGGGAGCCGTAGGCGGAATACTCGGCAGTATTGCGGTTACCCTGATAATATCGTTGGTTGCCGATATTTCCGGTCTTAATCTCGTAATGCTTCTTATAATTACCCCCTTTATGTGTGCAGTGGGTATGATAGGAGACCTTTTTGCATCAATTATCAAAAGGTCGGTTTCCATTAAAGATTACGGCAATTTAATACCGGGTCACGGTGGTATATTGGACAGATTTGACAGCATACTTTTAATATCACCGGTATTCCTTATGCTTTTGGAGGTTTTACCGTGAAAAAACTGACGAT
>JAGHTJ010000077.1 GCA_018065375.1 Candidatus Equinaster intestinalis
AGTATAGTTAATATACTTAAATGAAAGGAAAACTTTACTATGGTAAAACGATTGGCAAAATGTGTAAGGGAATTCAAAACGCCATCATTTGTAACCCTTATATTCATTGTGCTTGAAGCGGTAATTGAGTGTTTGATACCCTTTATAACCGCAAATCTTATCAATTCGATACAAGCCGGAGTTCAGATGAGCGAGGTTATCAAAATCGGCGCTCTGCTTGTAGTTATGGCGATTGTGTCTCTTGCCAGCGGCGGCATTGCGGGTTACACCGCATCAAAGGCGTCTACCGGCTTCGCTAAAAATCTGCGCCACGATATGTTTGAAAACATACAAACCTATGCTTTTAAAAACATAGATAAATTTTCATCGGCCTCCCTCGTTACGAGAATGACCACCGATGTTTCCAATGTTCAGATGGCTTATATGATGATTATTCGTATCACCGTAAGAGCCCCCTTAATGCTTATCTTCTCGATAATTATGGCGTACATTATGGGCGGCGCGCTGGCAACATCCTTTGTTGTGCTGATTCCGGTGCTTGCATTCGGTCTTATCATAATCGGTAAAAAGGCTATGCCGGCTTTCCGCAGAGTTTTCAAAAAGTATGACCGCTTAAATGAATCCATCGAGGAAAACGTAAGAGGTATACGCGTTGTAAAGGGCTTTGCGCGTGAACCCTACGAGAAAAAGAAATTCGGCTTTGCCGCGCAGGATATTTGCGGCGATTTTACAAAGGCGGAAAGAATAGTTGCACTCAATGCTCCGCTTATGCAGATTTGCGTTTATGCCAATATGGTTTTCGTTCTGCTTGTGGGCTCGCGCCTGATTATCACCAATGGCGGTAACCTCATAAATGTAGGCGAAATTACGGCAATGCTTACCTACGGTATGCAGATACTTATGCAGCTTATGATGCTCTCGATGATTTATGTTATGCTTACGATGTCGAGCGAATCAATGAAGCGTATATACGAGGTTTTAGAGGAAAAAACCGAGCTTCATAATCCCGAAAACCCGATTATGACGGTCAAGGACGGCTCGATTGATTTCGAAAATGTAAACTTCAAATACTATGCCAATGCCAAAAAGTATTCTCTGGAAGACGTAAATATTCATATTGATTCGGGAATGACGGTAGGCATAATCGGCGGAACCGGCTCGGGTAAATCCTCGATGGTGCGCCTGATACCGCGTCTTTACGATACCGATGAGGGTGCTATAAAGGTCGGCGGAGTAGATGTAAGGGATTACGATTTGAGCGTGCTTCGCGATAACGTTGCAATGGTTTTGCAGAAAAACGTTCTCTTTTCGGGAACAATTAAGGAAAATCTGCGCTGGGGCGATGAAAACGCAACAGACGAGCAGATTATCGAGGCTTGTAAGCTTGCGCAGGCGGACGATTTCGTAAGCTCCTTCCCCGATGGTTATGATACCTATATCGAGCAGGGCGGCACCAATGTTTCGGGCGGTCAGAAGCAGAGACTTTGTATTGCCCGCGCGCTTCTTAAAAAACCTAAAATCATTATTCTTGATGACTCCACAAGCGCCGTTGATACGAGAACCGATGCGCTTATCCGTGAGGGCTTCAAGAAGTTTATCCCCGAAACCACCAAAATTATCATAGCGCAGAGAATTGCATCGGTTATGGATGCCGATATGATAATCGTTATGGAAAACGGCAAGGTTTCGGATTACGGAAATCACGAGGAGCTGCTCGGCCGCAGCGAAATTTACCGCGAGGTTTACGAACAGCAGACAAACGGAGGTGAGCAGTAATGGCACCGAGAAGACAACCTTCACCCCCTACCAAAATGGATAAGGGCACATTAAAAAGAACAATAAAACTGCTCTTTAAATCCTACCCCGTTTTGCTCCCCATAACAATAGTTTGTATTGTATGCTCGGCAGTAGTTTCATCAATTCCCTCAATATTCATTCAAAAGGTATTGAGTGTTGTAACCGATTGCCTCGAAAAGGGAGTTTTCAGTTGGGAAATTGCAAAAGAGCAGATAGTTCCCAAGGTTTTAATCCTTGCAAGCCTTTACTTTGTTTCGATGGTGCTTATCACCACCTATAATCAGCTTATGGCGGTAATAACACAGGGCTTTTTAAATAAACTGCGCTGTCAGATGTTTGACGGTATGCAAAACCTCCCCATACGCTATTTCGATACCCACCAGCACGGCGATATTATGAGCTATTATACCAATGATATTGATACTCTGCGCCAGCTGATTTCACAGTCGCTTCCCCAGCTTATTCAGTCTTCGGTTATCGTAATTACCAATGTAAGTATTATGATTTGGTACAGCGTGCCGATGATGCTGATTGTTTTCTGCGGAGTTATTGCAATGTTCTTTACCTCCAAGAAAATCGGCAGCGGCTCGGCGAAGTATTTCTTCCGTCAGCAAAAGGCCATCGCAAAGGCGGAGGGCTATATTCAGGAAATGATGAACGGCCAGAAGGTTGTAAAGATTTTCTGCCACGAAAAAGAAGTAAAGCAGGATTTTGAAAAGCTCAATAATCAGCTTTATGAGGATAGCTACCGCGCAAACGCCTACGCCAATATTTTAGGACCTATCATTATGAATATCGGCAATGTGCTTTATGTTCTGCTTGCAACGGTAGGCGGCTTGCTCCTCCTTTCGGGATTGCCCAACTTCGGCGTCCGCGGAATATTCGAAGCGGCGGGCCTTGTATTTACTATTGATATGGTAGTACCTTTCCTTAACCTTACAAAACAGTTTACCGGAAACGTAAACCAGGTATCCCAGCAGATAAACCATATCGCAATGGGTATGGCAGGTGCTTCGCGTATATTCTCCCTTATGGACGAAAGCCCGGAGGTTGATGACGGCTATGTAACACTTGTAAACTGCGAGGTTGATGAGCAGGGCAATATCACCGAAACCGAAAAGAGAACCGGCAAATGGGCGTGGAAGCATCCGCATAATGACGGAAGCCTTACCTATACCCTCCTTAAGGGCAATGTTACCCTTGATAATGTTGATTTCGGATACAACCCCGATAAAGAGGTGTTGCACGGCGTTTCGGTGTATGCCGAACCCGGTCAGAAGGTTGCATTTGTAGGAGCTACCGGTGCGGGTAAAACTACAATTACCAATCTTATCAACAGATTTTACGATATTGCAGACGGTAAAATCCGTTATGACGGTATCAATGTAAATAAAATCAAAAAATCCGATTTGCGAAGAAGTCTGGGACTTGTTTTGCAGGATACAAACCTCTTTACCGGTACGGTTATGGATAATATACGCTACGGCAGACTTGATGCAACCGATGAAGAATGTATCGCGGCGGCACGCCTTGCGGGAGCAGATGATTTTATAACCCGTCTGCCCGAGGGCTACGAAACCCTGCTTACCGGCAACGGTTCGAATTTGTCGCAGGGTCAGCGCCAGCTTATTGCTATAGCCAGAGCGGCAGTTGCCGACCCGCCGGTTATGATACTCGATGAGGCAACCTCCTCGATAGATACACGTACCGAAGCCATAGTTCAGGCGGGTATGGATAAGCTTATGGAGGGCAGAACGGTATTCGTAATAGCCCACCGACTTTCCACGGTTCAGAACTCCGATGTAATTATGGTGCTCGACCACGGCAAAATAATTGAGCGCGGTAATCACGAAAAGCTGATAGCCGAAAAGGGAACCTACTATCAACTTTATACCGGCGCATTTGAGCTTGAATAAACAACAAAAAATCGCCGCTGTGTAATGCACAGCGGCGGGTTTTTATATCATGGTATCATATTTGCGGGGGAGGGCAGAGCCTTGCCGAAATTCTGTAGAATAAACCGAAATTTCGTTGCTTATTATTTATTGGTCTGCTTTTCTTTTAAATGGTCATATACTGCGAAGCCGGGGGCGGCACCTTCTTTTATCCCCTCGGAATAAATATCTTCATAATTTTTCGGCAGATATTTACGGTTCAATTCTAAAACATCGCGGTTAATAAGCTGTAAATATACATAGGAAACCGTCATTGCTTCATCATCAATAATTGCATACTCGTATGCCCCCGAACAACCCCAAACCGAAGCGTAGGCGGGCAAATCAAAATATTGGCTTTCTCCGCAAACAGGAGAGCCTGCGCAAAGGGTTGCTATGCGTTCCTTTTCGCCGGCAAATGCGCTGTCATCATATTTCAGTTTAAGAACAAGCTCCCAACCCGAGCCTACCCATTTGTAGGTAAGATGGCGGCAGTTAAAATCGAGGCAGTCATCTTGCTTTACGGTTTTCGGGAAAAGTTTTGAATTGCCCGCTATGTGGCTTTCGGGCAACTCCCACACCTCGTCATAGTGAGCAATATCGCTGATAGCCCTTTGTTTGTAAATATCGTCACAAGAGACGCCCAAAGTAATAATGGTTGCAATTAAAGTGAGAAGAATAAAAAATTTGCTGAAAGATTTTAACATAACAAAAACCTCCGAAAGTTTTATATTATAAGCGGACTATACCGCAGGTTTGCGTTTCGCAGAGGGCGATGAAATAATATTGCGAGAGGTGAACTGTGTTCGCCTGTGAGTTTTTATCCGGCTCGGCGGGCAATCGTTGATCGCTCTTACAACGAAAAATATAATTTGTACGCCCTGCCGTTTTACCATTGAAGGCTACTTTAACACAGTCCATTTCAAATCTTCGGCTTTCTCAAAATCGTCCAGATACGCCCGCGCCTCCGCTCTGCTTACCGATTTCGAGTTGATTTTATAAATCTGTTCCAAATCTTCCCATACACAAAGCTCGGTTTCGGTGTATTTCGTTTTTTCAAAGGAGGCTATGCGGAGAACGACGCCGGTTGCCGCACCGCTCGAGCCATAAAATCTGCCGTCCGCCTTGGGAGATTCAAACCAACGGTAACCGAACAAATGACTGTAAATTTTTCCGTCCTTTTCGGTGTGGAAAATAAAGTAACCCGCATAATCGCAAATTGCAACAACAAATTCGTCATCGCCGTCCTTGTCAAGGTCTATAAGAGCGTACTTTTCGAGCTTGAGATTTCGTCTTTTAAGTTCATCACATTCTTTTATGTTGGTAACCTTTCCGTCTTCGGAAATAAACTCTCCGCCATTCAAAATATCAGCAAAAGTTTCGGGCAAATCGGGATAATCCCTGCTTTCGGTTTCGGAGGTTATATCCGTGCGGCCTTCTTCTGATACCGCGGAAGACTGCACTTCGGAAGAAGAACTCGATGATATGTCACCGTTATCCTTTTCGGCGCAACCGCAGAGCATTATAAGTAAAAGCGAAATAATAAGCGCAACTGATTTTTTCATTTTTATTCCTCCGTATGACCTATTGTGAGTTCATTATAGAAAATTGTTTTGGATTTTTCAAGTTACAAATTTGTAACTTTTTCGACCTCTTTTATCCCTCGCGCAACGCATTTTATCTGAAATGCAACCTCCGAAAAATGCGAAAAAATATCAATTTCTTTACATTATATATATAAAGGGCAAAACGCAGGGCAAAAAAGCGCCGTTTTATAGGGTATCAAGGCTCTGAAAAGCACAATATGTAGGGGCATTTTGAAAACAAAGAAAAAAACTGAAAAAAATTTCAAAAAAATGAAAAAAATGCTTGACAACGCCCTTCTACTGTGGTATTATAATCAGGCGCTCTGCAAAAACGGGGTGCAAAAATGAACCTTGAAAATTAAACAACGACAATAATAAGGACCCGACAATTCTAACGAGAAATCGAAAGAAATCAAGGACAAAAAGATACGTCAGTATCGAAAGAGCGAAGAAAAAGCTCTAAGAAAGATTTGAATGCCGAAAGGCGTTTAGATACAATTTTTTAGAGAGTTTGATCCTGGCTCAGGACGAACGCTGGCGGCGTGCCTAACACATGCAAGTCGAACGGAGTTTTACGCTGAATTGAAGGTA
>JAGHTJ010000093.1 GCA_018065375.1 Candidatus Equinaster intestinalis
GTGATATATTGTTTTAAGTAAACTTATAAAAGGGGGAGTTTTGGTGAACGAACTTGAAAAGGCTCGCGAAATTATCAACGATACCGATAAAAAAACGTTAGAGCTTTTCTGCAAACGTATGGACGCCGCAAAACAGGTTGCACTCTTCAAAAAACAAAATGCTCTGCCGATTTTTGATAAGAGCAGGGAAGAAGAGGTTATTTCCCGCAACCTGAAGCTTGTAGACAACCCCGAATATACCATTTATTGCAAACAACTTTTACAAACACAGATGGATATTTCAAAAAGCTATCAAAAGCATCTGCTGGCAGACGATAATACTATCACGATGAATTTAGCCGATAAAAGCTATAACATTACGGTTAAAAGCGGTGCTTTAAAGAAAGCGGACGAATATCTGAATTTAAAACGCAGAGTTTTAATAGTTACCGATGACGGTGTTCCGAAGGAATATTCCGATACTGTTGCAGAATTCTGCGAAAATCCGATTATCGCGGTATTTCCGCAGGGAGAAGATACAAAATCCTTCGAAAATATGAAAGAGCTCTGCGAGATTATGCTTGTGCATAATTTTACGAGGAAAGACTGCGTAGTAGCGGTTGGCGGCGGTGTTATCGGTGATTTATCCGGATTTGCGGCGGCTTCGTATATGCGCGGAATTGATTTTTACAATATTCCGACAACTCTGCTTTCGCAGGTGGATTCTTCAATCGGCGGCAAGGTTGCTGTTAATCTAGGTAGCGTTAAAAATATTGTCGGAGCGTTTTATCACCCCAAGGCCGTGCTTATCGACCCCGATGTTTTAAAAACTTTACCATACCGTCAGCTTGCAAACGGTCTTGCAGAGGCAGTAAAAATGGCGGCAACAAGTGATAAAGAATTATTTGAGTTAATTGAAAATGAAGATATTGAAAGAAATATTGAAACGATAATCACAAAATCGCTTCTGATAAAAAAATCGGTAGTTGAAGAAGATGAGAAAGAAAACTCGATACGCCGCGTTCTCAATTTCGGGCATACGATAGGGCATGCCATTGAAGCACAAAACTTCGGCAGACTTTTCCACGGTGAATGTGTAGCGCTCGGAATGCTTCCGATGTGCAGTGAAAATGTAAAAAGCAGGCTTTTGTCAGTTTATAAAAAGCTTCGGCTTCCTACAAAAACAGATTATGAAAAAGATAAAATTTTGCAGGCATTAAGCCACGATAAAAAGGCGGAAGAAAACGGCATAAATGCGGTTTTCGTTGATGAAATCGGCTCGTACCGTTTTAAAAAGCTTAAAATCGAAGATTTTGAAGAACTAATTTAAGGTGCTATTATGAAATACGGTCTTATAGGCGAAAAATTATCGCATAGCTTTTCGGTGCTTATTCACTCGTATATAGGTAATTATGAATATCTCCTCACCGAGCTTGGCCGCGATGAGCTTGCCGATTTTTTTAAAAAACGTGATTTTTGTGCAATAAATGTTACGATACCGTACAAGGAAACGGTTATGCAGTATCTCGATTTTATCGACCCGATTGCTCAAAAAATCGGCTCGGTAAATACGATTGTAAACCGAAACGGCATTCTTTACGGCTACAATACCGATTATTACGGTCTTAAAGGTTTGCTTACCCGCAATTTATCCGATTTTGCCGGAAAAACTGCACTTATTCTCGGCACGGGAGGTACCGCGAGAACTGCCAAAGCCGTTCTGTCCGATTTGGCACTTAAAAACATTTATACCGTAAGCCGAAATCCCGATGCTTCTCAAATAAGCTACGAACAGGCGCTTAAAACCGACCCGCAAATTATCATCAACACAACCCCTTGCGGTATGTTCCCGAATGTGGACGGCTACGCCATTGATATAACGAATTTTGAAAACCTCGAGCTTGTTGCAGATGCGGTATATAACCCCTTGAGAACCGATTTAATTTTAACTGCACAAAAGATGAATGTTAAAGCCGAGGACGGACTTTTTATGCTGGTACACCAGGCAGTTAAAGCATCGGAGCTTTTCTTTGATACCGAATACAATCCGGATTTAACCGATGAAATATTCGGAAAAATTTTAAACCGTCAGCGTAATATCGTGCTTACAGGTATGCCGGCCAGCGGAAAGTCCACCGTAGGTGCTATTATATCCGAAAAGCTCGGTGTTCCGTTTTACGATACCGATACCTTAATAACCGAAAAAGCGGGTATTCCCATTCCCGAAATTTTTAAAAGATACGGTGAAGATGAATTCCGAAAGCTTGAAGCCGAGGTTATAAATGAAATTTCCAATAAAAACGGCGTGGTTATTGCTACCGGCGGCGGTGCAGTTTTAAAGCAGGATAATATACGGCATTTAAAACACAACGGTTTGATTTTCTTTTTGGACCGTCCTCTTGAAGAACTCGTACCCACCATTGACCGGCCTCTTTCGAGCAACGCCGAGGATATAAAAAAGCGTTACTTTGAAAGAATTGATATATATAAAACAACCTGTGATTTCAGGATAAATGTTTTAACTCCCGAAATAACAGCTCAAAACATTATAAAGGAATTTTCGAAATGATTGCAAAAATCGGCAAGGGCAAGCCGCACGGCATAGTTGTTGCGCCGCCCTCAAAAAGTATGGCTCACCGGCTCTTAATATGCGCCGCTTTATCGGGGAAAAACAGCACCGTTAAGGGTGTCAGCCTTTCAAACGACATTCTTGCCACCCTTAACTGCATAAAAGCTTCGGGGCTCAATTTTGAGAACAACAACGGTACTGTTTGCTTTAATGGTGATATGAATTCCGAAGAAATTACCGCCGACTGTAAGGAAAGCGGAAGCACACTGCGGTTTTTTATACCGATTTTCTGGGCACTCGGAAAAAATGCTACACTTTACGGCAGTGAATACCTTTTTACAAGACCCCTTTCGGTTTACGAAGAATTAGCAAAGTCAAACGGTCTCATTTTGGAAAAATCAAAGGATAAGGTTTATATTTCCGGCAAACTTTCGGGCGGGGAGTTTACGGTAAGGGGAGATATAAGCAGTCAGTTTATAAGCGGTTTACTATTTGCTCTGCCGCTATGTGAAAATGACAGCGTCATTAAAATATTACCGCCTCTTGAAAGCAAACCGTATATTGATATGACGGTTTCGGCTTTAAATTCATTCGGCATTGATGTTTTTTGGCAGGATAATCTCACCCTTTATATTAAAGGTAATCAAAAATACAAGCCTGCCGAAATCACGGTAGAGGGCGATTATTCGAATGCCGCATTTTTTGCCGCACTTAAAGCCTTCGGCGGTGATATTGAAATAAACGGACTCTCCGAAAACAGTTTGCAGGGTGACCGCGTTGTTTTCGGTTTACTCCAAAATCTTATGAACGAAAACTCAATAATTGATGTTTCCGATTGCCCCGATATAGCTCCCATTTTAATTACTGCGGCGACATATCTTCACGGCGGAAAATTTATCGGCACCAATCGTCTTAAAATTAAGGAAAGCGACCGCGGCAGGGTAATTGCCGAGGAGCTTGCAAAATTCGGTGCAGATATAAAGGTTTCGGATAACGAAATTTCGGTAACTAAAACCGAGCTTCATAAACCGGGCGAAATTTTGTGCAGTCATAACGACCACCGAATTGTTATGTCACTTGCTGTTTTGCTTACTGAGTTTTCGGGCGAAATCGAAAACTGTGAAGCGGTAAATAAAAGCTTTCCCGATTTTTTCGAAAAGCTTAAATCTCTCGGCATTGAGGTTGATTTATATGAAAATAACTGAAAATACAAAATTCCTCATAATCGGTTTGGGTCTTATGGGCGGCAGTTACGCCAAGGGGCTCACCAAAGCGGGTTACGAGGTTTGGGCGATAACCGATAATCAGAGCTCTATTGATTACTCCATAGCCAACGGCTTAATTACAAAAGGCTCGTCTTACATTGACACCGAGCTTTTAGACAACGCCGATATTATAATTTTTGCACTCTATCCGAAGGTTTTACTTGAATGGATTAAGCAAAACGGAAAACTGATTAAGGGCGGCAAGCTTATTACGGACGTTACGGGTATTAAAAGCTGTATTGTAGGCGAAGTTCAAGCCGCGCTTAATAATGATGTTGAATTTATTTCGGCTCACCCGATGGCGGGCAGGGAGGTATACGGTGTAGAAAATAGCGATGAAACTATTTTCTACGGCGCAAATTATATTGTTGTACCAACCGAAAAAAACACTGATGCAGCGATTACGGCCTGCAAGGAAATCGGTAAAATACTGAAATTTGCGCGAATTTCGGAGTTGACACCCGAAAAGCACGATGAAATGATTGCGTTTTTATCCCAGCTTGCCCACTGCATAGCGGTTTGCCTTATGACCTGCAATCCTGCCGAACATCTTGAAGACTACACCGGTGACTCGTTCCGTGACCTTACGAGAATTGCAAACATAAACGAATATATGTGGACCGAGCTTTTCTTACTTAATAAGGAACAGCTTGTAAAAATGATGCAGCTTTTTATAGACGATTTCGAAAAGCTGAAACAATATATAATTGAGGGCGACACCGAAAACATTCAGCAGATGATGCGGATTTCAACCGAGCGCCGCAAACTCTTTAACAAACGGGAGGAAAATATATGAATATGGAATTTAAGCGGAAATTACCGATTCCCGCAGATATTAAGGAAATTTACAGTCTGCCGAAGGAATACTCCGGCATTAAAACGGAGCGTGACCGCGAGCTTAAGGAAATCTTCAGCGGTAAAAGCGATAAGCTTATACTAATAATAGGACCCTGCTCGGCTGACCGTGAGGACCCGGTAATTGACTATATTTCAAGGCTTCGTAAGGTTGGCGAAAAGGTTAAGGATAAGATTTTCATAGTTCCGAGAATTTATACCAACAAGCCGCGTACAACCGGCGCAGGATATAAAGGTATGCTTCATCAGCCCGACCCCAACGAATCTCCAGATATGCTCGGCGGTATCATTTCGATAAGAAAGCTTCACATGAGAGCAATTACCGAAACAGGTTATACCTGCGCAGACGAAATGCTCTATCCCGAAAATCACCGCTATCTTTCCGATTTACTTTCCTACGTAGCAGTCGGCGCACGCTCGGTTGAAGACCAGCTTCACCGTCTTACCGCAAGCGGAATTGATTTGCCGGTTGGTATGAAAAACCCCACGAGCGGAGACTATTCCGTTATGATGAACGCTATTTTTGCCGCACAGCACTCCCATACATTTATATACAGAGGCTGGGAGGTTTCCACAACCGGTAACGATTTCACCCATGCTATTCTTCGCGGATATGTTAATAAGCACGGTCAGATGCACCCCAACTACCACTATGAAGACCTCATTCGTTTATGTGAGTTTTACGGGGCAGGGGAGTATAAAAATCCGGCTGTTATAATTGATACAAACCATGCCAACTCCGGCAAGCAATATCTTGAACAAATAAGAATTTGCAAGGAAGTTTTGCATTGTTGCCGCTATAACAGCGATATTAAAAATCTTGTAAAGGGCTTTATGATTGAAAGCTATATTGAAGACGGTTGTCAGAATGTCGGCGGAAATGTTTACGGTCAGTCGATTACCGACCCATGCCTCGGTTGGGAAAAAACCGAAAAGCTTATATACGATATTGCCGAATTACTGTAAAAAAAATAAGAGCATCAGTGATGCTCTTATTTTTTATGCGTGGGTTTCCATATTTTATCAATAAACTGCCGTATGCCGAGCGTAGCCGCAATACATATAGGCCAGAACGGGGTAAAGGGTCCCGCCCAAAAGGCAAGCACGGCGGCGGTGCCGGCTATAATGTGAAGCTTGCCGTCCGCCAAAAACATAATAAATGTTGCGGCGACAACACAAATACAAAAGAATACGGCGGCTACTATAAGCAGTATCAGAAGATTATGCCAATCCTTTACCTGCACCCATATCCATTTACAAAAGTTTATTGTTTTTTCCTTGATTTTTTCAAAAATTTTCTTCATAAGGATCTCCGAAATGTTATATAAACAGTTTATTATATGTCGCCCGAATTTGCAAGCATTTTATTAAAATGCCGATATTTTGTGTGTAATTATGAAAATTGCACAAAATTTATACTAAATAATGGAATACAACTTACATAATTTCTCTTGACAAATTTCGACAGAGATAGTATAATCTGTTCATAAGTTAAATTTTTAACAATTTCGATATAAATCAAATGATATGGTTTTGAAGTCTCTACCCGATTGCCGTAAATAATCGGACTATCGAAGTCTTATGGAATTATTGTTTCTATTTGGCGGAGATTTCATTATCTCCGTCTCTTTTTGTTTTAAGAAGGTTCGTTATGAAAGCACTTGAAGAAAAAATTCTTGCAGAAGGTAAAGTCGTAAACGGCGAGATATTAAAGGTTGATAGCTTTATCAACCATCGCATGGACGTTGATTTTATCAACGAAATAGGCAGGGAGTTCTACCGCCTTTTTAAGGATTGCGGCGTTACGAAGATTTTTACCATTGAAGCTTCGGTCATCGGAATTGCCTGCATTACTGCGCAGTATTTTCATTTTCCAGTTGTTTTTGCAAAAAAATCGAAAAGTGCCAACAGCTAAGATGATTTTTATTCTACCGATGTTAAATCCTTTAC
>JAGHTJ010000126.1 GCA_018065375.1 Candidatus Equinaster intestinalis
CGGTAATGCCGTCCCCTTCTATTATGCGGGAAAGCCGCAGACCTTCTGGGGCAATAACGCCCACTGTTTTATCGCAGAGCTTATCGGCGCCGCTTTCAAAAAGTGTTGGCGCATCGAGTAAAATTCGCTCGCCGGTGTCTTTTTCGATTAAATTTTTTATATCCTCGGTAATAAAGGGAAGCAGGGTGCTATTCAGCTTTTCGGTGTTTTCGCGCGAAGAAAAAGCAATTTCCGCCATTTTTTTGCGGTTTAATTCTCCGCTTTCGTTAAGAATTTCATCACCGAAAACGCGGCAGAGCATATTTAATGCCGCCGAGCCCTTTTTTACCGTTTCGCGGGCAATTTTATCGCAATCCAAAATCGTAAAACCGTATTTTAAAGCAATCTCCTGCGCCGTAGTTTTGCCGGCGCCGGTTTGTCCGGTAAGTCCTAAAATAAATTTCATAGCTTTATTACCTTAAATGCCGCCGCACGTATGAGACGGTTATATACGGCAAGCCCTATGCCGCTCTTGCTCGGAGCGTGAACATAAGCCGCCTGATAGTCCTTTTTATCAATATCACGCAGAATTGCAAAAATATCGTGGGCAAGGGTTGCCTCGTCATTTTTACTGCCGTAAACGATAAAATCGGTTTTAATATCGGCATCCGAATCAAAACATACGGCAACGCAGTTTTCATTTTCGTTTACAAAATCGGCAAACTTATCCGAGTCCGCTTCAACCAGATAAACATCGGTTTTCGGGGAATAATGCTTGTATTTCATACCCGGAGATGCAACCTTGGCATTGTTTTCGGGCTCTGAAAGAACGGCGCTGTCGGTAATCAAATCGGGCAGGAATTTTTTAAGCTGTTCGGCAGTTACGGCACCCGGACGAAGCAGCCTCGGAGTTCCCACAAGGGAAACCACGGTAGATTCAAGGCCAACGCTGCATTGTCCGCCCATAATAACGGCATCAATTTTGCCCTCCAAATCGGCAAGCACGTGTGAAGCGCAGGTCGGGCTCGGGTAGCCCGAAATATTTGCGCTCGGAGCGGCGAGGGGAATTCCCGCCTCCTTAATTATGGCGCGCGCAACCGGGTCGCTCGGCATACGCACGGCCACGGTATTGAGCCCACAGCTTACGCTTTCGCAGATTTTATCGTTTTTTGGAAGCACCATTGTAAGCGGTCCGGGCCAGAATTCTTTAGACAAAGTATATGCAATTTCGGGAACTGACGAGGTTACCGTTTCAAGCTGTTCAATTTCCGCAATATGTACGATAAGCGGATTGTCCTGCGGTCTGCCCTTGGCTTTAAAAACCTTTTTTATGGCTTCATCGCAGAAAGCGGAGGCGGCAAGACCGTAAACCGTTTCGGTGGGTATTGCTACCACACCGCCCTGATTTAAAATGCAGGCGGCGGTGTAAATACTGCTGTTGTATTTTAGATTGAGCCTCATCGTATGCATTATTCTGCCCTCAACATTTCTGCACGATAATAGGTGATAAGAGCATCAATTATTTCGTCCAAATCACCGTTTAATATCTGCTCGATTTTATATAACGTAAGACCGATTCTATGGTCGGAAACTCTGCCTTGAGGATAATTGTAGGTGCGGATTCTTTCGCTTCGGTCACCGGTGCCTACCTGTGCCTTGCGGTCGGAAGCGATGGCATCGTTTTGCTTTTGCTGCATCATTTCGTAAAGGCGTGAACGCAGAACCTTCATTGCCTTATCCTTGTTTTTGTATTGGCTTCTTTCGTCCTGACATTCAACCACAAGACCTGTCGGCAGATGAGTAATACGAATTGCCGATTCGGTTTTGTTTACGTGCTGACCGCCCGCGCCGCCGCTTCGGTAGGTGTCTATCTGTAAATCGGCGGGGTTGATTTCGATTTCAACCTCCTCGGCTTCGGGGAGAACCGCAACCGTTACGGTAGAGGTATGAATACGGCCCTGGGTTTCGGTTTCAGGTACGCGCTGAACACGGTGAACGCCGCTTTCATATTTAAGGCGGGAATAAGCACCCTCGCCCTCAATCATAAAGCTTACCTCTTTAAAGCCGCCGAGCTCGGTTTCGTTTGCATTGATAATTTCGATTTTCCAGCGTTTGCTCTCGGCGTACATTGAATACATACGCATAAGGCTTCCCGCAAAAAGTGCCGCTTCTTCGCCTCCGGCACCCCCGCGGATTTCCACGATAACGTTTTTATCGTCATTGGGGTCCTGCGGCAGAAGAAGTATTTTGAGCTCCTCCGAAACGGTTTCGATTTTCGCCTTTGCCTCGGTCAGCTCTTCTTCTACAAGCTCCTTAAAATCTTTTTCGAGACCTCCCGCCTCAAGCAACTGTCTGGCTTCGGCCTCCGAATCCTTTGCCGCGCGGTATTCGCGGTATTTTTCAACTATCGGCGTGAGGCTTTTGTGCTCCTTCATAAGCTTTTTAAAAAGCTCGTTATCGGATACAACCTCCGGACGGGTAAGATCTTCGTTTATTTCTTCAAAACGTTTTTCAACCGATTCTAACTTGTCAAACATTTAATTTTCCTCTCTGATAATCTTCTTTATACTTTTTTCGCATTTTTGGCGGGGGAGCATTATTTCGCGGCCGCATTTGATACATTTGATTTTAAAATCCATACCGATTCGCGTAACACAAAAACGGTTTTCGCCGCAAGGGTGTGTTTTTTTCATAAGTAAGGTATCGCCTATGCGCACGTCCACAAAAATCCCTCCTATGTATCAGCATAACGAGAGTAATTCTGCCCGGTTTTTCGGGGGATTTTCCGTAATGCTGTTAAACTACGTTGACCTGCCGAAAAATACGCCTTTTAAGGCAGAACACACTATTCCATTATTCTAATATTATACCCCAAAACAAAAATAAAGGCAATATTTTCTTGATAAAATAGGCAAATGATGATAAAATTATATAAACAATGGTAGGTGAGGTATTTTATGAACCCGATAAAAATAATACATACCGCAGATTTGCATTTCGGCGCAGAGTTTGCATTTCTTAATGAACGCCAAAAAAATCAGCGCAAAAGTGAGCTGTGGCTGACCTTTACGAAAATTATAGATAAGTGCATAAAAGAGGAGGCGGATTTTCTGCTTATTGCAGGAGATGTTTTCGATAGTAATGCCGCCGATTCCGCCCTTGCCGAAAGCTTTTTTAAGTGTATTGAGACCCTCCCCAAAACGCAGGTAATCGCCGTAACCGGAAATCACGACCCCTTTACCACCGATTCGCCATATTTGGGTTATCCCTTGCCGAAAAATTTTCATATAATCGGTTCGGAAAACGTAAAAATTGATTTTGACGATAAAAACTGTTCGGTTTTCGGCAGTGCTTTTGTCGGTTGTTATAAGGAGCCGCAGTCTCTCTTTTCAGCGCCGATAGATAAAAGCCGCATAAATATTGCAGTTATCCACGGCGATATAAACAGCGGCAGTAAATATAACTATATAAGCCGCGAATTTCTCGAAAACTCGGGCATGAACTATGTTGCCCTCGGCCATATCCATAAGTATACCGGAATTCAAAAGGCGGGCAGTACCTGCTACGCTTATCCGGGTTGCCCCGAGCCTCACGGCTTTGATGAGCTCGGAAAAAAGGGTGTAATAGTTGGTAATATTTCGCCCGAAAAGGCGGAGTTCGAGTTTGTTCCGATGTCGCAGAGAATTCATTACTGCGCTCATTTGGATATAAGCGGGGCTATTTCAAATTCCGATATTGAAAACTCTATAGCCCAAAGCCTGTTTTACGAATTTGGTGAAGAATACGATAAAAACCTCTATGAAATCATTCTTGAGGGCGAAACCGAAGAAAATTTCAGACCCGATGTTGCCGCCCTTTGCAGTCGCTTTAACGATAAGGTTTTCTTTATGAAAATAAAGGACAGAACCACCGTAAAAACGAATTTCGAGCTTTTGAAAAAGGAAAAGAGCCTTAAGGGCGAGTTTGCAAGAATAATGCTCGAAAAAATCGAGGCAGAGCCGGAAAACGAAGAGCTCAAAATGGTGCTTGATACGGGTCTTAAGGCATTTTTCGGGGAGGTAAAATACGATGAAGATAAATAAAATCAAAATAGCCTCGTTTGGAAAATTCAAGGATAAAGAAATAAACTTCCGTGACGGTTTTAACCTTGTTTACGGTGAAAACGAAATGGGCAAAACTACCGTTATGGAGTTTATCAAAATGATGTTTTACGGCAGTAAAAAGGTAAGTGATGCCGCGAATAATCCGCGAAAAAGGTATTTTCCGTGGAATAACGATAAAATGGCGGGAAGTATTGAATTTGAGCAGGCGGGAACCTTTTACCGGCTCGACAGAGAGTTTCGCGCGAGCAATTCCACCGATAAAATAACACTGTGGAACCTTGATACGGGAGAATCGGAAAATATTTCGGGTGCAACCGATATTGGGGCGAGGTTTTTCGGTCTCGGAGCAGGGGCATTTGAAAAGAGCCTTTTTATCGCAAACGATCCTTCTTTTTCCTCCGATGCGGCGGCAGACGGCGAGATAAACGCCAAGCTTTCAAGCCTTACGGCATCTTTTGAGGACGATACCTCTGCAGAGCAGGTGATTTCACGTGTAAGCGATGCGGCAAACCAGCTTTCCACCAAAACCGGCAGGGGAGGCAGTATTGCAAGGCTTGAAGCCGAGAGAGAACAGCTCATTGCGGCGCAGAGGAAAAATGAAGCGCTCTGCCGCGAGCGAGAGGCAATAGAAGAAGAAATAAATACGGTAAGAGCGGAGCTGGTAAAGGTTATCGAGGAGCGAAATGACTGCTTCGAGGGAATGAAGCTTGCCGAAAAAGCCGCACTTCGCGAAAAACTGCTCTGCTTTATAGCTGCGGCAGAAAATTACGAGAAAACCGAAGCCGGCATTAAAAATGCCGCCGGTGAAACGGTAACCCCAGAAATTATAGAAGAAGCATCGGGCAAGCTGGAGCTTCTTAAAAGATACGAGAGCGAAAATATAAATTCGCAGGAAGCGATAATAAGCCTCACCGATGAAATGGCGAAGCTTTCCTCATTTGATAACAGTACCGAAACCGCAGAGCTTGAAAATCAAAAGCAGACACTTTTGAGCGAGTTTGAAGCGGCGCAGGGAAAAATCAAGGAGATCGAAATAGCGCTTATGTCGGCGCAAAACGAGAGGGAGAACATTAAACCGAAGCCGAATATAGTTTTAATAATAATCGGTTCTCTGCTGATTCTTGGCGGTGTCGCGCTTGCGGTTGCCGTAATGCCGTATTTTGCGGGACTTTGCGCTGTAGGTGCGGCATTGGTTGCAATCGGAATTCTTAAAAAGAAAAAAGCCGATACCTCTATACTCGATAATAAAATTTCCGTCCTTGAAAGAGAAAAAGAGAACCTTGTAAACGAGCAAAACTCGGTAAGCGGAAAAATGCGGGAAATTTCGGAAAAATTAAGCAGGGCTTCGGTTGAAAGCAATACAAATGAGCGAATTATGGCGGCAAAACGCGAAGAAAACCTGCGCCGCCGGGAAAAACAGCTTGAGGATATGGCAAAAACCGACTCCCTTCGCCGTGAGCTTTTAGATTTGCTCGTTCCCTTCGGATGTAAGGCGAGCACAAGCGGTG
>JAGHTJ010000136.1 GCA_018065375.1 Candidatus Equinaster intestinalis
TCCTTAACCTACAATTTCTTTTACGGACTTACCGCGTACTGCCGCAACCTCATCGGCATTGCGCAAAGACGCAAGGCCCTGAATGGTAGCGCGTACAACATTGCAGGGATTTTTAGAACGCAATGTTTTGGTACGGATATCCGAAATACCTACTGTTTCAAGTACGGCACGAACCGGACCGCCGGCAATAACACCGGTACCGGGAGCAGCCGGTTTCATAAGAACGCGACCTGCACCGAATTCGCCCATAACTTCATGCGGGATAGTAGTGCCTTTAAGAGAAACCTTGATAAGGTTCTTCTTGGCATCTTCTATGCCCTTGCGAATAGCCTCCGGAACTTCACCGGCTTTGCCGAGACCGAAGCCTACAACGCCTTCACCGTTTCCTACAACAACCAAAGCGGCGAATTTCATAATACGTCCGCCCTTAACGGTTTTTGATACACGGTTGATTGCAACCACACGCTCCTTTAAAGCTTTGGGGTCGTCTAATGTTGAAATGTCAAATTTAGTAGCCAAAAGTATTTTCCTCCTTCTTTTAGAACTTGAGGCCGCCCTCGCGGGCTCCTTCGGCAAGCTCCTTGACACGGCCGTGATAGATGTAACCGCCTCTGTCGAATACAACTTCGGTGATTTTCTTTTCAGCAGCGCGTTTAGCAATTAACTGTCCAACCTTGCGGGCCTCTTCTTTGTTACCCTTCGATTCGCCGAAATCCTTTTCGGTAGACGATGCGGCAACAAGAGTAACACCCTTTACATCATCAATAAGCTGGGCGTAAATGTTGCTGTTGGAGCGAAAAACATTAAGTCTGGGGCACTCTGCGGTGCCGCTGATTTTACCGCGAACACGAGAATGTCTGCGGATACGAGCCTTGTTTGAATCAGGCTTATTAACCATTTTAATACACTCCTTTTACTATTTCTTTGCGCCCTTTGCGGCTTTACCTTCTTTGCGGCGGATAACTTCGTTAGCGTACTTAATGCCTTTGCCCTTATAGGGTTCGGGAGGACGCTTGGAACGAACATCAGCAGCAAATTGGCCAACCTTCTGCTTGTCGGGTCCTGAAATTATAATCTGGTTCGGATTGGGAACGTCAATTTTAATTCCTTCAATCTCCGACATAACTACCTGGTGTGAAAAACCGAGGTTCATAACAAGGTCTTTACCCTGTTTAGCCACACGGTAACCAACACCGTTTACTTCCAACTCCTTGGTGAAACCCTTGGTAACACCCTCTACCATATTGGCGATAAGTGTTCTGGTTAAACCGTGGAGCGAGCGATGCTCTTTGCTATCATCAGGTCTTTCAACGATTACCTCGTTGCCTTCAACCTTAACGGCAATATCCTTATTGAAGGTTTCCTTAAGTTCGGCATTGGCACCTTTTACGGTAACCTCGTTGCCGTTTACGGTAACGGTTACGCCGGCAGGAATTTCAATAGGCTTCTTTCCTATTCTTGACATACCTTAAGAGCACCTCCTTACCAAACGAAAGCGAGGACTTCGCCGCCTACGTTAGCCTGGCGAGCCTGCTTATCAGTGATAATACCCTTGGAGGTGGAAAGAATCGCAATACCGAGACCTTTCATTACCTTGGGCATATCTTCTACATTGGTGTAAATGCGAAGACCGGGCTTGGAAACTCTGCGTATTCCGGTGATAGCCTGGGTCTTATTCAGGCCGTATTTCAAAGTGATATGAATTACGCCCTGTTTTCCGTCTTCAATAAACTGAAAACCATTGATATAGCCTTCATCAAGTAAAATCTGGGCGATAGCCTTTTTTACATTAGATGCAGGAATATCTACCGAATCATGTTTTGCCGAGGATGCATTACGAATTCGTGTAAGCATATCGGCAATTGTATCGGTGATTTGCATGATGACAACCTCCTTATAGCGTTATGCTTACCAACTTGCCTTCTTTACGCCGGGGATCTCGCCCTTATAAGCAAGCTCCCTGAAGCAGATACGGCAGATGCCGTACTTGCGAAGATAAGCATGCGGGCGGCCGCAGATTTTGCATCTGCTGTATTCTCTGGTTGAAAATTTAGCGGGACGAGCCTGCTTTACTTTCATAGATGTTTTAGCCATAATTCCTTCTCCTTACTTCGCAAACGGAGCGCCCATAAGAGTAAGCAACTCGCGCGCTTCTTCGTCGTTTTTAGCTGTGGTTACGAAAATAATATCCATACCACGAACCTTATCTATCTTATCGTACTCGATTTCAGGGAAAATGAGCTGCTCTTTAACGCCCATAGCATAGTTGCCGCGGCCATCAAAAGCGTTGGGATTGATTCCTCTGAAGTCTCTAACTCTCGGAAGAGCGATGTTGAAGAGCTTGTAAACAAAATCATACATCTTCTCGCCGCGGAGAGTTACCTTTGCGCCAATCGGCATACCTTCACGAAGTTTAAAGTTAGCAACTGACTTTTTCGCTTTACAAGGAATAGCCTTCTGACCGGTAATCTGTGCCAAATCTGAAGCGATAGCATCAATAACCTTTGCGTTATCCTTTGCTTCGCCGCAGCCTACATTGATAACAACCTTTTCAAGCTTCGGGATTTCCATGACGCTCTTGTAATTAAACTTGTTCATCAACGCAGGGGCGACATTCTTTTTGTAATCGTCCTTTAATACTGACATGTCATGTCCTCCTTAACTTAAAATGTTTCGCCGCAGTTTTTATTCTTGCAGACACGGTCTTTTTTACCATCGGCATAAATCTTATGACCGACACGTGTGGGTTTGCCGCATTTCGGGCAAACAAGCTGAACTTTGCAGGCATAAATCGGGCTCTCGGTTTCGATAATTCCGGAGGGATCGCCGGCCTGACGGGGTTTAACGTGTTTCTTAACAATGTTAAGACCCTCAACAATAACCTTGCCTTCCTTCGGGCTTACTTCGAGTACCTTACCCTTTTTGCCGCGGTACTTTTTATCTCCGGTGAGGAGAACTACGGTATCACCAGTTTTGATATTCATTTGTTCTTCCTCCCTTAATTAAAGTACTTCGGGAGCGAGGGATAAAATCTTGGTGTAATCTTTATCACGAAGCTCTCTCGCTACCGGTCCGAAAATACGGGTTCCACGGGGATTTTTGTCCTCACGGATAAGAACTGCCGCATTTTCATCAAATCTTATATAAGTGCCATCATTACGGCGAAGGCCCTTTGCAGAACGAACTACAACTGCCTTTACTACATCGCCCTTCTTAACAGTACCGCCGGGTGCTGCTTTTTTAACAGAAGCAACGATAACATCGCCAATGTTGGCATACCTCCTTTTGGAGCCGCCCATAACGCGGATGCACATAATTTCTTTGGCACCGGTATTGTCGGCAACCTTGAGGTAACTCTGCTGTTGTATCACAGTGTATTCCTCCTTATTTAGCCTTCTCTACGATTTCAACAACGCGCCATCTTTTATCTTTTGAAAGCGGGCGTGTTTCCATAATCAGCACTCTGTCGCCAACGCCACAGGTGTTGTTTTCATCGTGAGCCTTAAGTCTGATGGTGTTTTTAATAATCTTCTTATAGAGAGGATGCTTAACGTTGTCTTCAATAGCAACTACAACGGTTTTATCCATCTTGTCGCTTACAACCTTACCTACTCTTGTTTTACGAAGGTTTCTTTCGCTCATTTCAGATTACCTCCCCTTTAAGCGTTGGTGCTGTCTTTAAGCTCCAACTCACGAATAACGGTTTTTACTCGTGCGATGTCTTTTTTAACAGCATTGATTCTTGACGGGTTATCGAGCTGGTTAATGGCAAGTTGAAAACGGAGATGGAAAAGGTCTTCCTTAAGTTTTGTCAACTTATCATTAAGTTCAGGCAAAGTTAATTCTCTGATTTCTTTTGCGTTCATTACTGCTCACCACCCATTTCCTGTTTAGTAACAAACTTACATTTGATAGGAAGTTTGTTTGCCGCGAGACGCATAGCTTCTCTTGCCAACTCCTCGCTAACGCCGGCTATCTCGAACAGAACTCTGCCCGGTTTAACAACGGCTACCCAATATTCCGGAGAACCTTTACCGGAACCCATTCGGGTTTCAGCCGGCTTTTCGGTTATCGGCTTATCGGGGAAAATTTTAATCCATACCTGACCGCCACGTTTGATGTAACGGGTCATGGCAATACGAGCTGCCTCAATCTGGTTAGAGGTAATCCATGCAGGCTCTAAAGCCTGAAGACCATACTCGCCATGAGATACCGTGTTACCGCGTGAAGCAACACCTTTAAGTCTGCCACGCTGTACTCTACGATATTTTACACGCTTCGGTAATAACATCAGCGAGCGCCTCCTTCCTTACGATTGTTGTTTCTCGAATCGTGAAGAACTTCACCCTTGTAAATCCAAACCTTTACGCCCAAACGACCATAGGTAGTTGCAGCCTCTGCAAAACCGTAGTCGATGTCTGCACGAAGGGTCTGAAGAGGGATAGTACCTTCATGATACTGCTCACTTCTTGCGATTTCAGCACCGCCCAAGCGGCCCGAAACCATAATCTTGATACCCTTTGCGCCCATCTTCATAGCACGGCTTATAGCCATCTTCATAGCACGGCGGAAAGATACACGCTTTTCAAGCTGTTCAGCAACGCTTTCGGCAACGAGAAGCGCGTTGGTATCAATATTCTTAACTTCAACGATGTTGATATTTACCGGCTGGCCGAGTTTCTTTTCACAAGCAACGCGGAGCTTATCAATTTCAGCACCGTTTCTTCCGATTACGATACCGGGCTTTGCGCAGTGAATATGAATCTTTACCTTTGATGCGGCACGTTCAATTTCAACCTTTGCTACGCCGGCAGCGTAAAGTGTCTTTTTAAGGTACTTACGGAGGTTATAGTCCTCAACCAAAGTATCTCCGAAGACATTGTCATTGGCGAACCAACGGGAATCCCAGTCTTTAATTACGCCTACACGGAAACCGTGCGGATTAACTTTCTGGCCCATATTATTAACCTCCTTAATTAGTCTTCACGTTCTTTAAGAACGATGGTCATATGGCTGGTTCTCTTTAAGATGCGGTGTGCTCTGCCGTGGTCTTTGGCGCGAATACGCTTAAGTGTGGGACCGGGGCATACAAAACACTCGGCAACATAAAGACGTGAAACATCCATATCGTGATTATTTTCGGCATTTGCCATAGCTGATGCCAAAAGCTTTTCCAAATACTCACAAGCAGACTTGGGAGTAAATTTGAGAATAGCCATCGCTTTGTCAGCATCCTGGTTACGGATAAGGTCCATAACGATTTTCACCTTACGGGGTGAAATACGAGCATATTTTAAAGTAGCTCTTGCTTCCATTTTTTACTCTCCTTCCGCTTATTTTGTTGTCTTTGCGCCGGCGTGGCCCTTGAAAGTTCTGGTGGGGGCAAATTCGCCGAGCTTGTGACCAACCATATCCTCAGTTACATATACCGGAACATGCTTGCGTCCGTCATGAACAGCAATCGTATGTCCAACGAAATCGGGGAATATGGTTGAAGAACGAGACCATGTTTTGAGAACTCTCTTCTCGCCGGCTTCGTTCATTTCCTGAATCCTTTTAAGCAACACAGGTTGCACGAAAGGACCTTTTTTAATGCTTCTACCCATAATTATTCTCCTTCCGTAGACTATTTAGAACGACGCTTAACAATATACTTGTTAGACTGTTTCTTCTTATCTCTGGTCTTGTAACCGAGAGCAGGCTTACCCCAAGGGGTAACCGGGCCGGGACGACCGATAGGTGACTTACCTTCACCACCACCGTGCGGGTGGTCATTCGGGTTCATTACAGAACCGCGTACGGTAGGACGCCAACCCATGTGACGCTTACGGCCTGCTTTACCGTAGTTTACGTTGCTGTGTTCAGGATTGCTTACCTGACCTACAGTAGCCATACAGTTTGCAGGAACGTTACGAAGCTCGCCAGACGGCAAACGAAGAAGTGCCATACCGTTTTCCTTTGCCATAAGCTGTGCCATATTACCTGCGGAGCGGGCAAGCTGTGCGCCCTTACCGGGATAAAGCTCAATGTTATGAACAAAGGTACCAACCGGAATGTTTGAAAGCGGAAGTGCGTTACCGGGTTTAATATCGGCATCGGGACCGCTTACGATTACATCTCCGACCTTAAGACCGGCAGGAGCGATAATGTAACGCTTCTCACCGTCAGTATACTGTACAAGTGCGATAAATGCAGAACGGTTGGGGTCGTATTCAAGGGTAAGAACGGTGGCTTCTACGCCGAAACGCTCACGCTTGAAATCGATTACTCTGTACTTTCTGCGGTTTCCGCCGCCTCTGTGGCGAACGGTTATGCGGCCATAGCTGTTACGACCGGCATTTTTCTTGATAGGCTCAAGCAAACTTCTCTCGGGAGCAACCTTTGAAAGCTCGGAATAGTCCATAGTGGTCATTCCGCGGCGGCCCGGAGTAGTAGGCTTGTAATGTTTTATTGCCATATTATTCACTCTCCTATTTTGGCTTAGCGAGACTGCCTTACAGCCTCATACATCACCCGAAATTAAAACTTAATTTCTTCGTATCGTTACAGATTAAATCAAGCCGTCAAAGAACTCGATAGTCTTTGAATCTGCTTTAAGGGTTACGATAGCCTTCTTCCAAGCGGAAGTGTAGCCTTCATAACGACCCATTCTGCGAGCCTGACCACGCATTGTAACGGTGTTTACTTTTGCAACCTTTACGCCGAAGATTTCTTCAACCGCTTTTGCAATTTCAACCTTACCTGCATCGGTAGCTACTTTAAAGGTGTATTTTTTAGTTGCAATTCCGGTCATACTCTTTTCGGTTATTACCGGAGCAATAATGATGTCCTGTGCGGTTTTCATTACGCATATACCTCCTCAAATTTTGCTACTGCGCTCTTTACGATTACCAATGTATCGGCATTGATAATATCGTAAGTGTTTACAGCGTTGATTTGAGCAGCCTTTGCACCTTCAATATTAGCGATACTCTTTACTGCGAAAGGATTGTTATCAGCTAAAATGATGAGGGTTTTCTTTGCTGCTCCGATTGCCTTAAGACAATCTGCAACGACCTTGGTCTTATAGGTTTCAACCTTTAATTCATCGAGAACGATGAGTGCATTACTGCGAACCTTATCGGAAAGTGCAGATTTAAGAGCAAGTCTGGAAACCTTTTTATTGAGAGAGTAAGAATAATCTCTCGGCTTGGGAGCGTGTACGATACCGCCGTGTCTCCACTGGGGAGCTCTTGTTGAGCCCTGACGTGCGTGGCCTGTACCCTTTTGTCTCCAAGGTTTCTTACCGCCGCCGGAAACCTCCGTGCGGGTTAAAGTGGACTGAGTGCCCTGACGCTGATTTGCAAGATAATTTACAACAGCCATATGCATAACTGCTGCATTAGGTTCAATTCCGAAAATGGCATCGGCAAGCGCTATATCGCCAACCTTTTTACCTGCCATATCGACTACTGCTACATTAGGCATTTAAAACACTCCTTCCTTACGCTTTAACGCTATCGAAAAGAACAACAATGCCGCCCTTAGGACCGGGTATTGCACCCTTAACTGCAATGATGTTATTTTCAGCATCAACCTTAACTACGCTCAAGTTCTGAACGGTTACGCGCTCATTACCCAAGTGACCTGCCATCTTTTTGCCTTTGAATACACGTGAAGGACTTGAGCAGGCGCCCAGCGAACCGCCGTGACGAGCAACAGGACCCGAACCGTGTGTTTCTTTAAGACGATGGAAATTCCAGCGCTTGATAGTGCCGGCATAGCCCTTACCTTTTGAGGTTCCTCTTACGTCTACAGCATCACCTTCAGCGAATATGTCAGCCTTAATAATGTCGCCGACATTCAAACTGCTGGTGTCTTCAAGACGAAATTCGCGAAGAACCTTTTTGGGAGCTACATCGCCCTTTGCAAAGTGGCCCTTCATAGGACCGTTTACCTTTGAAGCCTTCAAATCGCCGTAGCCTATCTGAACTGCTTCATAACCGTCGTTTTCAACCGTTTTCTTCTGGGCAACAACACAAGGGCCTGCCTCGATTACGGTTACGGGAACAACGTTACCGTTAGCATCGAAAAACTGGGTCATACCGAGTTTTTTACCTACGATACCTTTTTTCATTTTTTATCCTCCTTTGGTTATTGGTCGGTCAGACCGACTTGACCACGCCGAAGCTGTTTTCTCGATTAAAGCTTTATTTCGAGCTCAACGCCGGCGGGAAGCTCAAGACTTGTCAGAGCTTCAACAGTTTTGTTGGAAGGTCTGAGAATGTCGATAAGCCTTTTGTGAGTTCTCATTTCGAACTGCTCGCGGCTGTCCTTATACTTATGAACTGCACGCAAAATGGTAACAACCTCTTTCTCGGTCGGGAGCGGTACCGGACCCGAAACGCGAGCACCTGTGCGTTTAGCGGTTTCCACAATCTTTTCTGCGGACTGGTCTACAAGTGCATGGTCGTAACCTTTGATTCTGATACGAATCTTTTCCTTTACTGCCATTGATTTACGCCTCCTTAAATAGTTGGCGGGCGAAACTTACACCTTTCCGTGTGTTTCTTCACGGTCCATTATAAAACCGGATAACTGGGGTTACAGTAAAATCCGGGTACAGCAGGTTGCCCTGCCGCGCGGTACATTCGGCTCGCAAGATGCCGATGCCGCAGGCTTCAAGTTTCTTTTCGCCCGGTTTAAAATCGGACATACTCCGTGGAAATTCCCCGACTCGAGGTCGGCCACCTCCCACATCATCGCATATCTATACGCATAGCGTACTCAAGTATATTAACACAAACTAAAGGAAAATGCAATACTTTTTTTAAAAAATTTTTTATTTTTTTATTTTGAGTGTAAACCGTTGAAATTACGGATTTTTTGTGTTATTATGTCATCGTGGTTTACTATAATATTATTTAATATAAATATTTATTGCTTTTACATTATAATACACAAGCGAGGGTTTTCAAAATGCAGAAAAATTCAGACAGTTATATTAAAGGGCTTCCCTTTTCGGTTCCCGAAAAACTAATCAGCGAAAAGGATTACCGTGAAAAGATGGATTCCTTTGCCGCTATGCCGCCCTACAGCGATGCGGAAGACGATTTTCTTTCAGCCCTTGATGAATTTACGGCGCAGGCCAAGGATATGATTTATTACCACTCTGCTCCCGCCGTTTTTTCGGGCACCGCCTATTACGTTTCGAATGACGGTGACGACAATGCTGACGGTACATCTCCCGAAACTGCATGGAAAACCTATAAAAACCCAAATGAGATGGCCTTTAAAGAGGGCGATGCCGTGCTTTTCCGCAGAGGCGATGTTTTCCGCGGTATGCTCTGCGCCAAGAACGGTGTTACATATTCCGCATACGGAAGCGGTCCCAAGCCCAAGCTTATGGCGGCTTATGACGGTCTTACCGTTTCAAAATGGATTAAAACCGAAAAGGAAAATGTATGGGTTCTCGAAGAGCCCTTTACCGATAAGGATATAGGTTCTATTGAGTTTAACTGCGGGCAGACCTATGCCAAAAAGAAATTAAAGCCCGAAGATTTAAAGCAAAATCTCGATTTCTTTTATTGCACCGATTTTTCCTGGGCAAGACCCGAAGGCACTGAAGTAAACACCGATAACCGCCTTTATATGTATTTTGATAAGGGCAACCCCGCCGATTATTTTGACGACATCGAAATAAATATGTGTTCGAGAATCATTACCTCAGATACCGGAAGTAAAAACATAACCTACTATAACCTTGAGCTTCTCTACGGAACAAGCCCTATATGGACCTACGACAGTGAAAACATCGTGATTTCCTACTGTGTATGCGGCTGGTCGGGCGGAATTTTATGGAGAAAGGCCATGGAGGGCAGAAACACACGCTACGGCGGAGGGGTTTGCACCTGGCACGGCTGTAACAACATAAGCTTTGACCACTGCTATATTTACGAGCAGTTTGATTCTGGCGTTACCCCGCAGTATCACTGGCGAGACGAAACCTCGGCAATTTACAACGATTATAAATGCACCGATTGTATTTTCGAGGGTTGCGAATGGACATTCGAGTATTTCAACACTCAAACCAATAAGAAGGACAACTGCTTTAACCGCGTAATTTTCAGCTACAATCTCTGCCGAAAGGGCGGCGAGGGCTACGGCGATAAAACAGAGGAAAGCGCATACGTAAAATCGTGGGGACACGAAAACGTTTGCTACGACTGTGAAATTTCCCACAATGTTTTTGACCGTGCGGCGGCGATAAGTCTTGAGGTTATAGCCCACGCGCCCGAAAAACGCGGAAAAATCGTAAGCTACGAGCATCTTCCGAAAATGCACCACAACACATATATCGAACCCTACGGCAAGCAGTTTGCAAACATTAACGGTGTTTTCTATAAGTTCAATGAATCTTCCCGGATTGCCCTTCAGACATTCGGGGTTGACACCGAATCGGTATACCTTTTCATAAGATAAAGGAGTTAAATTATGAAAAAATTATTTTCGATTATAGCGCTTTTAATCTGTATCTCTATGATAATGTGCTCCTGCAAGCTTAATTTCGGCTCAAGCACGATAACCACGAGCAAAAATGCCGATCAAACACAGGAGGAAACGGACGAGGAAACTGAGGAGGAAACTGAGGAGGAAAACACCGATAACGGCGGCAAAAAAACCTCCTCAAACAAAAGCGGCAGTAAATCATCAGGCGGCTCAAAGGAAAGCGGAAATTCGGGCGAAAGTACCTCCCCTGCCAAGCCCGTACCCGGCGGACCGGGTTCAAAATGTGCCGTAATAGCGGGCGGCTCCTCGCTTCGCAACCGCGGAACATTTACCCCTCCCTCAAGCCTTATGACCACCGAGCAGTATCACAAAGAGCTCGAAAACTTACTGAAAGGCGCAACAAGCTTTACGAATGCCTCCTCCGACTATATGGATAAGCTCGATAAGCTTGATGTAAAGCTTCAGGAACAGATAGTTTTCAATACCGATGATGTTAAAAAATGCTCCGGCACACATTATTACGTTTCAAGCGCCGGAGACGATAAAAATGACGGAAAATCTCCCGAAAAAGCCTGGAAAACCATCGCAAAGGTAAACAATACTCCGATGAAAAAGGGCGACCTTGTAACATTCAGACGCGGCGATTCCTTCCGCGGAATAGTTGCCGTAAAGTCGGGTGTTACCTACGCCGCATACGGAACCGGCTACAAGCCGCAAATTCTCGGTGCGTTTGACGGCAAGAAGTGGAAATGGGTTAAAACCGACAAGGAAAATGTCTGGAAGCTCGACCATAAGTTCACCACAAGCGATTAAGCGGATTTCCCGAATAACGACAGCTCAAAACTCATAAAAGATTTGGCAATTTCGGCGCTCGTAAAGCCGGACGGCTCGGAAAAAGCAGGCGCAAGATGCACCTCGATAAAAAGTCTTAAATCAAACGGTTCGTTCTGCTACTGCGGTCCGATTTATAAAGGCACCAATGATGCCAACCAAAAAGCAGACGGCTCATTCTATCTCTACTGCGATGCCGGAAATCCGAATGACGTTTACACAAATATCGAAATCGGCGTAAATCTTTCGGTTTTCAATGAAAATAATCTTTACATTGAAGACGTACATTTGAACAACCTTGAAATTCTCTACGGCAGAGGACCTTTCTGGCCGGGTGACTGCAAAAATATCTCGGTTACCTACTGTATTGCCGGCTGGCAGGGCGGATTTGATGACGGCACGCAGGGTGTTCCCTACGGTGGCGGCGGCGGTGTTTGGGGCACCTGTAACAACTTCCTTTGGGACCACTGCTACATCTTCCAGCAATGGGATTCGGGTGTTTCACCGCAGTATAAGGGCGGCGGAGATGCCGTTACCTACAAGGATTTTGTAACTACAAACTGTCTCTTTAAGGGTTGCAAATGGACCCTCGAATATTGGCTTTCTCAACAGAAAATTACGGACGATATAATCGACCACCTTGTTTTCGATTACAACATTTGCAGAGACGGCGGCAACGGCTTTAACAATTATCGCCGTTCGGAAAGTGCATACGTTCAAACCTGGGGCTACGAAAGCACCTGCTACAATTCTTCAATTTCCCACAATGTTTTTGACAGACCCTATGCCATGACCTACGAAATCGGCGGTTTCGAGCAGAAATCAAGCGGCGGCACGATAACATATAAATTCTCCATCGACCGTATGCCGAAAATGGAGGGCAATATACATTTGCAAAAATCGGGCAAGAGTTTTGCCTATGTTCACAAGGGCTGTGAATACAAAAATGCTTCCCACGACCTGCAATATTCTTATACAAAAGAAGATTTACAAAAGTTTATAAATGACGGATTTGAAAAGAATTCACTTTTCTTATTCGCGTCAAAATAAAGGAGCGCATATTATGGAAAACAAATTTGGGGCGGAAAACGCCGCACAACTGCCCGGCGGCAGAGCAAACACAAGCAATCTTGTGCCCTGCGGCTCGAGTCTGCGCAATCGCTCGGAATTTAAAATTCCGGACGGTGTTATTACCACGCAGGAATATCAAGCCGAATTTTTAAGACTTCTCGGCGGTGCAGAAAATCTTACCGATGCTTCCGATGAGTTTTTGGCGGACATTGATAAGCTCGATTTAAAGCTTCAGGACCAGATTCTCTACAACACCGAGGATATTACCGAATGCTCCGGCACAAGATACTATCTTTCTGAAGAAGGTGATGACGGTGCTGACGGTAAAACTCCCGAAACCGCCTGGAAAACCATAAAGAAATTAAACGAAACTCCGCTGAATGAGGGCGACCTTATTTCTTTCCGCAGAAGCGATAAATTCAGAGGCATAGTTCTTGCCCGCTCGGGTATCACCTATTCGGCTTACGGCAAGGGCTACAAGCCGCAGATTCTGGCATCCCTTGACGCAAAGCAGTGGAATTGGGTAAAAACCGAAACCGAAAATGTTTGGCGGCTCGACCATAAGTTCTCGGTTGAAGATATAAAGGATTACGGCTTCGGTGCCGACCCCAAAATAATAGTTGATTTATCCATAGCGGTAATCGTTACGCCGGACGGCAGAGAAACCTACGGCATAAGAAAATACTGGCTGAATGACCTCACCTCAAATTATGCTTTTTGTTTCTGCGGCCCCGTATACAATGCAAAGGGCAAAAATCTTGACGGTGATAAACAGCGTGACGATTTTATCTATATGTATTTTGATAAGGGCAATCCCAACGATGCTTTCAGCGAAATTGAGATAGGTCTCAATTTCTCGGTATTCAAAAGAACCGATGCGTATGTTCACGATATACATATAAACAACCTTGAACTGCTCTACGGCAGAGGCCCATTCTGGCCGGGTGACTGCAAAAACATCTTCGTTACCTACTGCATTGCCGGCTGGCAGGGCGGATATGATGACGGAAGTCAAGGCGTTCCCTACGGCGGAGGCGGCGGAGTTTGGGGCAGCTGTGACAACTTTGTTTGGGACCACTGCTACATCTTCCAGCAATGGGATTCGGGCGTTTCGCCGCAGTTTTTAGGTCGCTCGGACCCGGTTGTAATTTACAAGGATTTTATTACAACAAACTGTCTTTTCAAGGGTTGCAAATGGACTCTCGAATATTGGCTCCAGCAAAAGAAAAACAATCAGGGCAGAATTGTTGATATGAAATTTGAATTCAATCTCTGCCGTGAAGGCGGCTACGGCTTCAATGATTACAACCGTCACGAAAGCGCTTATG
>JAGHTJ010000015.1 GCA_018065375.1 Candidatus Equinaster intestinalis
AGATTTGCGGGAGACCACAGGTCTTCCCCCTGCGATTTTTCTATATTATACCACACCAAATATGATATCAGATATGATGTTTTTGAAGAAATTTCAAAAAAATATAAAATTTTTTCAAAAAAATCATAAAGGCGCTCCCTCTTGAGAGCGCCCATGGGCGTATTTTTTCAAATACGCCCTTTCAGATTCTTATAAGCTTATTTCTTAAAAGCTTCTTCAACTGCAACTGCGCAGGCAACGGTCATACCAACCATGGGGTTGTTGCCGGCACCTATAAGTCCCATCATTTCTACATGAGCCGGAACTGAGGAAGAGCCTGCAAACTGAGCATCAGAGTGCATTCTGCCCATAGTATCGGTCATACCGTAGCTGGAGGGGCCTGCAGCCATATTATCGGGGTGGAGGGTTCTGCCTGTACCGCCGCCGGAAGCAACCGAGAAATAGTTAACGCCGTTTTCAACGCACCATTTCTTATATGTGCCTGCAACGGGGTGCTGGAAGCGGGTGGGGTTGGTTGAGTTTCCGGTGATGGAAACGCCGACATTCTCGAGCTTCATAATAGCAACGCCCTCGGGTACATTATCTGCGCCGTAGCACTTAACATCGGCGCGGGCGCCCTTTGAGAAAGCCTTGGTTGAAACAACCTTAACTTCCTCGGCATAGGGGTCAAACTCGGTTTCAACATAGGTAAAGCCGTTGATACGGGAAATAATGTAAGCAGCGTCCTTACCGAGGCCGTTAAGAATAACGCGGAGGGGTTTAACTCTTACCTTATTTGCGTTAAGAGCGATTTTGATAGCGCCCTCAGCCGCGGCGAAGGATTCGTGACCTGCCAGGAAGCAGAAGCACTCGGTTTCTTCGGAAAGGAGCATTTTACCGAGGTTACCGTGGCCAAGACCAACCTTGCGGTTTTCGGCAACCGAGCCGGGAATGCAGAAGGACTGCAAACCGATACCGATATTTGCGGCAGCGGCGGCAGCCGACTTATTGCCGGTGCGCTCAGCCTCTTTAATAGCGATAGCTGAGCCTACTGTATACGCCCATTTTGCGTTTTCAAAGCAGATGGGCTGAGTTTCCTGAACGATAGTATAGGGGTCGATACCCTTAGCGGCGCAAATATCCTTGCACTCATCTATTGAGGAGATACCGTAATTTTTGAGAACGCCGAGGATTTTAGCCTCGCGTCTTTCATAACCTTCAAACTGTGCCATAATCTCCGTACCTCCTTATTCCTTGCGCGGGTCGATATACTTAACCGCGCCGTCTTCTTTAGTGAATCTGCCGTAATGGCCGATTGATTTTTCGTAAGCTTCGTTGGGCTCGAGACCTTTTTTGATAAAGTCGGTCATTTTGCCGAGTGATACAAACTCATAACCGATAACTTCGTTGTTCTCGTCAAGTGCCATCTTGGTGCAATAGCCTTCGGTCATTTCAAGATAGCGAACACCCTTTGCCTTGGTACCGTACATAGTACCAACCATTGAGCGGGCGCCCTTACCGAGGTCTTCCATACCTGCTCCGATTACAAGGCCGCCCTCGGAGAAAGCCGACTGGCTTCTGCCGTAAACAATCTGTAAAAAGAGTTCTCTCATAGCGGTGTTGATAGCATCGCAAACAAGGTCGGTATTAAGTGCTTCAAGCAGAGTTTTACCGGGGAGAATTTCAGCCGCCATTGCTGCCGAGTGAGTCATACCCGAGCAACCGATGGTTTCAACAAGCGCTTCCTCAATAATGCCGTTTTTAACATTGAGGGAAAGCTTGCAGGCGCCCTGCTGAGGAGCGCACCAACCTACATCGTGGGTGTAAGCAGAGATATCTTTAACCTCTTTTGCCTGTACCCAAT
>JAGHTJ010000100.1 GCA_018065375.1 Candidatus Equinaster intestinalis
GGTTTGATTCACTGAATCAGTCGCAAAAAGTATTCTATTCGTTAAATTGGTTGGAATCGGAAGTGAATAACGGCGGGTTATGACAATTCTTTGTGAATTCAAGCCGTATGGTTGCTCCTTTGGTGAGCTGATACATGGAAATCGTCGGTGCGGAAGAGCATAAGAGACTATATGATGATTTCGTGGAAAAGAATAAAATTAATCTGACCGATCTCTCTTTTTTCGACATAGATGAAATCGATGAGTTTGAAGAAAAAACGCAGGCATATCCGTTTGATGAATATGATGACGCGTTTTACAATATGGAACCTATTGAAACATACTTGAAGAAATATATCAGGGAACATATTACGGATTTTTGAAAAAGTTTGGTGTTAATAACAACAGGAGAAAAAGTATGAATCGCGAAGAACGATTGAAAACGATTTTTGCACAATTTGAACGGTCAGCCAAAGCGTTTTGCGAAGAAACCGGCGGGCTTTCTTGCAATGTTTCTTTCTCGCGTGAAGATAAGAAAAAATCGAAAAGCGAGGATAATAGATGTGCAAAGATCTATTACAAATCCTATATGATCGTGTTTAAATACACACCTCACAGTGTACTTGGAGCGGCTCACAGTATTTTGGATTGTTGGGTTTTCTTCGGAAAATCAGATTCCGATCTGCCTGTTCCGCTGCCGTTTGTGGTGGATTTTTGTAATGAGGATATTGTTGCCCCGTTGAGCATCCCGTATATTAGTAACGAGCGAGGAATGGAGCAGGCATTTTCTTGCGTAGGGGATGTATTAAAGAAGTTAATGCAGCGAATTGCCGATATTTCCTATGATGAGGAGCAAAAACAGGCAATGCAGGCCTACTTTTTCGAAGAATTTTCGACAATTATCGGTGATTCCGCAAACGAAGCCGCCCTCAGCGACTACTATTTCAATTGGTTGACCTTGCGCTTTTCATCGATTGCGTATCTATTGGCTATTAAAGGAAAAACCGAAAAAGCCATCAAAGAACTAAATAAAACAAAAGATAAATTTCGCTACGAAAAGAGATTGTTACATCTTTGGCAGGAGGGTAAGGTATCAGATTGCTCACAGATCCCCGATATTGTAGTTAATTTACAATCGATCAATGACAAAGGTATTCCGAAAACAGATACAAGCGGGTTTTTTCCGATTTTTTTGTCGTGGTTTGTATTGGCGATTCCCGCAGCGGTGGTGTATCTTGGCATATATTTTTTGATGATCTTGTTGCAAAAGCATGGATCGGTCTATTTAACAGGGGTGCTGCAAAATTTCCCATACACGATCTGTGCAGGTTTTTTGACCGCTATTCCGATCAGTTATTTCACGAGATTTTGGTTTTCTCGTAAAATCTTCAAAAAGAATTATGAAGAATTAGCTGAAATGGATCATATCATTAACGGTGTCAACTCTGATAAGGTAATAAAAGTTTTTCTATACATTATCGTAGGTGCCTGTGTTGCATTAAGTGTGCTGATCTCCAAATGGAATATCAATTTCAAAAAAGATGGCTTTGTAGATAATACCAAATTGTTTTCGGTCACCGGTATCTATTATTCTTATCAGGAGATTGATCATATTCAGTATATTGCCGACCGTGTGAATGGGTTTGGCGAAACAATCGATTTTCCGTCATACGCGATTGTGATGAAAAACGGCAAAACCATTGATTTGTATGAGTATGATGATGTGGAATATTACTATCCGGAATTGATCGAATTTTTGCAAAGCAAAAACATCACTGTGGTGAAGCCGTAATATTATATACTTGAGTGAGATCAAATATTGACAAATCGCATAAAGTTGGATAAAATAAGTTTAATATTTCTAAAGGAGGTGTAAGAATGGAAAAATCAAATAAAGATTGGTTGACAACATTACTTTTGTCAATTTTTGTCGGAGTATTGGGTATACACCGTTTTTATGTTGGTAAAATCGGAACAGGAATCCTTTGGCTTTTGACCGGCGGATGCTTTGGCATTGGCGCACTTGTGGATTTAATAATGATTATTTGCGGAAAATTCAAGGATAAAGAAGGTAAGTTGATTACCAGAAACTAATTTGTTACTTTGTTCTGAGTACATAATTAAAGCATAAAGCCGACATTTTCGAGAAATCGAATAGGTCGGCTTTACTTTTGCATAAAAAACCTGTATAATAAATAAAACCACCAAAGGAGAATATTATGAAACTTAAAATTACCGCAATTATTCTTGCAGTAACCTTTGCCGCTTGCTTATCGGCTTGCAAAATTAACCTCGGCTCGGTTACAACCGTTTCGGGCGGCAACAGCGAAAATAGCATCAGTAATACGAACAGCGAAAACCTGCAAAGCACCGGTGCCGAATCTGATACTGTAAGCGAGCAGGGTAGTACTTCAGCCGAATCGGCACCGCATAAACATTCATATAGTGCGTCTGTAACTCCGGCAACCTGCACTGCGGAGGGCTATACCGAATATAAATGCCAATGCGGTGATTCCTATATAGGCAGCCGCGTTCCAAAAAGCTTTCATAATTTTGTTTCTTCCAAAAAGACTGTCGGCGGTATTACATATAACACTTATGTTTGTACTGTCTGCGGTGAGGAGGCATTTGCTCACGGCAATGCCGATGGCTCACTTTCGGGCGGAAATAACCGCGTGAAATTTTATGTTACGGGAAAGGTTGCGGCCACGGGCGGCATTAAAAAAAGCGATTATCATATTGTAATTTACGGTCAGGGTGCTATGCCCGATTTTGCCAAAGATGAGGAGCCTATGTGGCAGGATTATCTTTACGATGCCGTAAAAATCACTGTGGCAAGCGGTATTACAACTATCGGCAGTTATGCCTTTAATTGCCCCGACGGGGAAACGAAAATCACCTTTGATATGGCTGATTCGGTTAAAACAATAAAGGCAAATTCGATAAA
>JAGHTJ010000095.1 GCA_018065375.1 Candidatus Equinaster intestinalis
CCTCTTAACCAACCTTAAGCTCGTCCTGCGGTTTTGCAATATGCTTATTTGCAATCTGCGAAATGTGAATAAGACCGTCCACACCCGGGATAATTCTTGCAAATGCGCCGTAAGGAGTCATACTTACAACGGTAACGGTAGCAACATCGCCCTCGTTATACTTTGCATTAAAGATGGTCCAGGGGTTATCCTCTTCTTTTTTATAGCCCAGAGAAATTTTCTTTTTCTCGGTATCTATATCCTTTACAAATACCTCTACGGTATCTCCTACCATAACTACCTCTGACGGATTTTTAATCTTCTGCCAGGAAAGCTCGGAGATATGTACCATACCGTCAACTCCGCCGATGTCTACAAATGCACCGTAGCCGGTAAGTGATTTAACTGTTCCGGTAAATCTATCGCCAACTGCTATAGACTCCCAAATCTTTGCTTGAGCGGCCTTTCTTTCTTCGCGAAGAACGCTCTTTATCGAACCAATGGCGCGTCTGCCTCTGCCGATTTCAATAATTCTGAAGGAAACCTCTTTATCCTTGAGGTCATCAAGTGAATCGTTTCTTGAAAGAGTAGCCTGCGAAGCGGGAATAAATATTCTTACGCCGAATACGTTTACCGTAACTCCGCCCTTGATAACAGCATTAACCTTGCCTGTTAAAATTTCCTCGGAATCCTTTGCGGCAACGACCTTATCCCAACCGGCAATAGCATCAAAACGGCGCTTTGAAAGCATTGCGGTTCCTTCCTGGTCATTGATTTTCATAATGATAAGATTAAGTTCATCGCCGACCTTTACATCTTTCATCAAATCAACATCTGAATCGTAAGAATATTCCTCCTTTGAGATATATCCTGTGAGACCGCGGCCGAAATCGACCTGAACCTCATTCGGTGTTACGGCAAGAACTATACCGCATACCTTCTGGTCACTGTTGAGATTGTTGAGAGATGCCTCGAATGCTTCTTCATCCGTCATGTCTTCAAAACTTTTTTGAGCAGTTACTTTTTCCTCCATCTGCTCGTTTTCCGGTTGTAAAATTTCCGTCATTGTTTTTATAGCCTCCTTTATGATACCCGCAGGGGTAGATGCCCCTGCCACTACGCCAACGCTTTTTGCGTTCTTAAAAAATTCCGCCTTAAGTTCATCAGCAGTTTCTATCAAAAACGTTCTTTCGCAATTAGCCGCGCACACGCCGAAAAGCTTTGCCGTATTTGAGCTGTGCCTTCCGCCGATAACTATCATCACGTCATTAACGCGTGACAGCTCGTCCGCCTCTTTTTGCCGCAAAGACGTAGCATTACATATTGTATCAAAAATTATTGCATTTGTATATACTTTTTTTAAAATTTTGCAACAATTTTCGAAAGTTTTTGCATTAAATGTGGTTTGAGACACCACAGTAATCGGTTTTTCGCCTAAATTTTGATTATTTTTGATAAGATTTTCGAGTTCTTCGGTGCTTTCGAAGGTATAAACATCGCCTGAAGTATGCCCGATTATACCGATAACCTCGGAATGCTCGGCGTCCCCTGCTATTAAAACGGTATGGCCGGAGACAGATGCCTCACTTACGATATTATGGATTTTTGCAACGAAGGGGCAGGTTGCATCTACCACCTTGCCGCAATTTTTATTTGCGGTTTCGATTATTTTAAGTGGTACTCCGTGAGAACGAATAACAAGTGTTTCGTCAGCTTTTGCTTCGCCCGCATTTTCAACTATCCTTACTCCCCTGATTGACAGTTCTTCAACCAACTGCGGATTATGGATAATGGGACCGAGGGTACACACCTTTTCATTATTCTCGAGAAGCTCGTAAACGGTATTTACGGCTCTGTTTACTCCAAAACAAAAGCCTGCCGTTTTTGCCAAGGTTATCTTCAATTTTATTTCTCCCAAAGCTTTATTATTGTTTCGGAAATATCATTGCTCAAATTACGTATTGCAGTTTTGGGCAACGCCTTTTTCTGCTCTTGCGGCAGATATTCCGATGAATCTATCGGCTCTGCGAAATTGAGGTTTACCTTTCCGAAAAGTTTAATCCTGCCGTTATAATTTATCGCCGCCGGCAAAATCTTTGCCTTCGACTGCAACGCCAGCATTGCCGCACCGGATTTTGCCTGTTCGGGTTTTTCGAGCGGACGGCGTGTACCTTCAGGGAAAATGCCCAGCACTCCGCTTTTAAGCGCCTCGCCCGACATTTTAATTGCCGCTAAATCGGCGGCTCCTCTGTTTACCGGAATTACGCCCAATGTTCTTAAAACCTTTGTAAAAAGTTTATTTTTGAAAAGCTCTTTTTTGCCCATAAAATTGATTTTATAAGGCGAATTTGCTATCAAAATCGGCATATCCCAAAAGGACTGATGATTACAGCAGAGCATTACATTAACACCGTTTTCGAGTTCGCACCTGCCGCTTACCTCGACCTTAAACCCGATTTTCACCAGCGCTATACACAAAACCCGTACAAATCTGTACAAAGCATTCATTTTGTTTTTTCCTCTACTATTTTTTTGAGAGTTTCTATAACCTGCTCAACATTAAGCTCCGAGGTATCAACGGTTACCGAATCCTCGGCAGGCTTTAAGGGAGCTATATCGCGGTGAGAATCATTATAATCTCTTTTTTCAATGTCCGCCAAAACCTCGTTGTAATCCACCGTCATACCCTTTGCGGTGAGCTCATCATATCTTCTCTGCGCTCTTACCTTTGCAGAGGCGGTAAGAAAAATTTTTACCTGCGCATTCGGTAAAACTACCGTTCCTATATCTCTGCCGTCCATCAGCACGTTATTTTCTCTTGCGAGCTTTCTCTGCATTTCGAGTAAAAATGCACGCACACAAGGTACTGCCGAAACGGCAGACGCCATCATTGAAGCCTCGGGAGTTCTTATCTCCTCCGAAACATCTTCGCCGTTTAAAAATACGTGTTGCGAATCATCAACAAACTTGATTTCAACCGTTATTTCTTTTAATATTTCTTCAACATCACATTTAAGCTCGGTGTTTATGCCCTTACGCAAAAAATAAAGACCTACTGTTCTGTAAAGTGCGCCGGTATCAACATAAATAAAACCGATTCTTTTGGCAAGTTTTTTTGCCACACTGCTTTTACCTGCTCCGGCAGGTCCGTCAATTGCTACTGAAATCATTTTACACTACCTCCCGCAAGGGCACCGCTTGAAAATGCCGCTTGCAAATTAAATCCGCCCGTGTAGGCGTCTACATCTATTAGTTCTCCCGCAAAATAAAGACCTTTTATTATTTTGGACTCCATTGTTGCAGGATTTATTTCCTTTACGCTTATTCCGCCCGAGGTTACTATTGCCTCTTCAATATCACAAAAGCCCGCGACTGTAAGCTTAAAACCTTTAAGCAATTCGCAAAGCCTTAATCTCTGCTGTCTGGTTATCTGATTAACCTTTGTATCGCCCGGTATTCCGCTTAAATTAACCATTACGGGTATGAGCTTTTGCGGCAGAAGCTTATCGAGGGAATTAGAAAAGTTTTTATTACTGTTTTCTTCAAAATCACGCATTATACGTTTTTCGAGTTTATCGGTATCAAGTGCCGGTTTTAAATCAATCTGCATCGTATACTTTACGTCTTTTTTACGCATATGCGCCGATGCGCTGAGCACCAGCGGTCCCGAAACCCCGAAATGTGTAAAGAGCATTTCACCGAGTTCTTCATAAACCGGCTTCTTTTTGCCCTCTTCATAAACCGAAAGGGTTACATTTTTTAAGGAAAGACCCATAAGCTTTACACATAAGCCTTCCTCGATTTTTACCGGAACGAGAGATGGCATTATTTCGGTGACTGTATGACCGAGCTTTTCGGCAATGGCATAGCCGTCTCCGGTAGAGCCGGTTGCCGGATAGGATTTTCCGCCGGTAGCAAGTATTACGGCATCTGCCGCAACGGTTTCACCGCCTTCGAGAAGCACACCGCACGCCCTGCCGTTTTCGGTAAGAATTTCTTCTACCCTGCCGTTTTTAAGCTTTACACCTTTTTTCTGCGCCGCATTCACCAATGCGTCGGCGATACTTACCGCCTTATCTGAAACCGGAAAAACGCGATTTCCCCGCTCGGTTTTAAGCGGAACACCGTTTTCCTCAAAAAAGCGCATCGTGTCTGCCGCAGAAAATGCGGCAAAGGCGGAATACATAAATCTGCCGTTTTTAGTCATATTGGCAATCAGGGTATCGTTGTCGCAGTTATTCGTTACGTTACATCTGCCCTTGCCGGTTATGAGTATTTTTCTTGCAGGACGTTTATTCTTTTCAATCACCGTAACCGCATTGTTTTCAGCTGCGGTTATCGCCGCCATAAGTCCTGCGGCTCCGCCGCCGACTACTACGACATTCTTCTTTTTTTCCATTTAAAAAGGTCCTTACTCCTCTGCAACATAAACTATATGTGAAATCTCGCAGAGCCTTAAAATATCAAAATCAGTTTTACTGTTAATAACTATTTCCAGCCCGATATTACCCTCTTTGCCGCTCTTTGAAGCGATTATACGGTGGGTAAATTCTTCGGGAAGAAGTTTTTTAATGTTTTCAACGGTGGCATTCAGCTCATACATATCATCAATTTCGGCATAAACCACCGTTACGCTTTTTCTTTTTTTTCAAATCTTGCAAAAAGTATAATGGTGATAAGGAACATTGCCGCCACAATCAAGGCTCCCCAATAGAAGCCGTAGCCCACGGCGATACCGATTGTTCCGGTTGTCCAAACTCCGGCGGCTGTGGTAAGACCGGTAATAATATTACCGTTTTTGAGAATTATCATACCCGCGCCGATAAAACCGATACCCGAAACAACCTGCGCCGAAATACGGAAAAAGTCTCCTTCGATACCGAGACTGCTGACGAAAATACTCGTCATACTCGTCATCGCCGCACCGAGGCAAACAAGGATATGTGTTCTCATACCCGCCGCTCTGCCGTGACGTGCACGCTCGTTACCTATAAGGCCGCCGAGAACAACCGCCATAACCGTACGGATTAAAATATCTGTTACAGTAATACTTGCCGCCATACAAAAGCCCCTTTTTGTAAAAGCATTCGGGACAGCACCCAAATAAATGCTGTCCCTGTTTTTTTACTTTGCGTAGTCTATTGCTCGGTTTTCACGAATCAAACTAACCTTAATCTGACCGGGATATTCAAGCTCATTTTCAATTCTGGTTGCAATATCATGCGCGATAATTACCATCTGGTCATCGCTTACCATTTCGGGCTTAACTATGATACGAACCTCTCTGCCTGCCTGGATTGCATAGGAGCGCTCTACACCCTTGAAAGAATTGGCGATTTCTTCAAGCTTTTCAAGACGCTTAATGTAATTTTCGATATTATCTCTGCGCGCACCCGGACGTGAAGCCGAAATTGCATCTGCCGCCTGAACTATGCAGGCAACAACCGTTTTGGCCTCAACCTCGCCGTGATGAGCGTGGATAGCGTGGACAACATCCTCGCTTTCCTTATATTTCTTTGCAACCTCAACACCGAGCTGAATATGGGAGTTACCCTCCTGACCCTGCTCGTGGTCAAGCGCCTTGCCTATATCGTGAAGCAAGCCCGCTCTCTTTGCAACGGTTACATTTGCACCGATTTCTGCGGCAATAAGACCCGAAAGGTGGCATACCTCGAGAGAATGTTTTAAAACACTCTGACCGTAGCTTGTGCGGTATTTAAGCTTACCGAGGAGTTTTACAAGCTCGGGATGAATGCCGTGAAGACCGGCTTCTATCATAGCGCGCTCGCCTTCCTGCTTAATGGTAGCCTCTACCTCGGCAGTAGCCTTGTTTATCATTTCTTCGATTCTTGCCGGGTGAATTCTGCCGTCAATAATCAGTTTTTCGAGGGCAAGACGAGCAACTTCCCTTCTTACCGGGTCGAAGCAGGAAACCGTAATGGCTTCGGGTGTATCGTCAATAATAAGGTCCGCACCCGTTGCGGTTTCGAGAGCACGGATATTTCTACCCTCTCTGCCGATAATTCTGCCCTTCATTTCATCATTGGGCAGAGCAACTACCGAAACGGTGATTTCAGAGGTATGGTCGGCGGCACAACGCTGAATTGCGCTTCCGATAATCTCTCTCGCCATCTTTTCGGATTCTTCTTTAGTCTGCTTTTCCATTTCGAGAATTTTGATGGCCTTTTCATGGTCAAGCTCGCCCTCAAGAGTTTTAAGCAGATAATCCTTTGCCTCCTGCTTGGAGAAGCCCGAAATCTTTTCGAGCATATCTATCTGACTTCTCTTGATTCTTTCGCATTCATCAATTTTCTCGTCAATTTCCTTGGCTCTATTCGCCAGCTTTTCCTCTTTGGCTTCAAGATTTTCTATCTTGCGGTCAAGAGTTTCTTCCTTTTGCTGCAGGCGGTGTTCATTTCTCTGAACCTCGCTGCGGCGTTCCTTAATGTCCTTCTCTGCTTCCTGACGAAGCTTATAAACTTCATCTTTTGCTTCAATGAGCAGTTCTTTTTTCTTTGTTTCGGAATTTTTAATCGCTTCGTTCAGAATTCTGCGTGCCTCGTCCTTTGCCGAGCCGAGTTCGGTACTGTCAGCCTTTTTTCTGTATGCCGAGCCGCCGAAAAATCCTATCACGCCGAGCACTACGGCGATAATTCCTCCGATTACATAGGGCATTTTCTGCACCTCCTTATATTTTTAATGCGGTTTAAAAACGGGACCGCATCTTCACCCGTGATAAAATTTAAACTACAGCGCCATTCGCCAAAGGCACGGTAATTATTATCTTTTGTATTTTACCACCATATTGTCCTTATGTCAAGTTTAATAT
>JAGHTJ010000151.1 GCA_018065375.1 Candidatus Equinaster intestinalis
CCTTTACAGCTTGTACCGTTTTTCTTATCAATTTCAGCTATCATTCCCTTAAGGTGGGAAAGCTTACCTTCAAGGTCATCCTCGGTGCCGAAGTAAACCGTAAAGCGTCCTGAAATTTTTGCGGTGATATAACCGTATTCGGATATTTCGATTGAATTTACCGTCATTTCTTCCTTTTCCAAGGCATCATAGGTCTTTTTAACAAGCTCGAGGGACGAATCAGATGAAGGGAGAGTATATCCGCATACGAATTCAAGTTTTCCGGGTATTTTAATTTCGGCTGTATTTTCGGGGATTTCGGCCGCATCGCGCAAAATTTTGAAATCGCCGTCCGCCACGAAATAGGATTCGCCCGAAGCAAAGGCAAAGGTTTCTTTGGCTTCGGTAATTTTAAGCTCCAGCGTATCGGGCAGATGTTTTTCGAGTTTTATGCTCTTAACGTAGGGCAACGCTTTTGTAACCCGGGAGTTTACCGGTTCGGTGAAGACCGAGAAAAGTTTATCCCCCTTATTCACCTGCGCCGCGGCAATTATCTGCTCGCTCGAATAGAGCGAATTTCCCTCAACCGTGATATTGGCAATCGGGAAAAGCACGGTAAACATAAGCACTCCGCAAATCAGGGTTAATATAAGGAGGGTGATTATAACAGCCAAAGCCGTACGCTTTTTGCGGCGGCTTCGGGCTTTTGCTTTATTTTGACTGTTTTTCTTTTCTTCAACTTCTCGTATTACCATTTTATATCCTCTTAATATCAGCGCCTAACGCTGACAAATTTTGTTCGAATTTTTCATAGCCGCGGTCGATATATCCGATTTCGGTTATTTGGGTTTTACCCACCGCTCCGAGGCTTGCTACAACCGCCGCCGCACCGGCTCGCAGGTCGGTACATTTAAGGGTTGCACCGTGAAGCTTTTCCCTCCCGTAAATCTCTGCCGAAGCCCCACTTTTTACTATTTTGGCACCCATTTTTTTAAGCTCATTCAAATAGGCAAAGCGCTCGGGAAAAACCGTTTCGCAAAACTCGCTTTTCCCTATGGCACTACTGCCCAATGCCACGGCAAGAGGTCCCGCGTCTGTAGGAAAATCGGGATAAACTCCGGTTGTTATTTTACCGAATGAATGAAGTTTTTCGGGAGCAAAAATTTTAACGGAATTCTCATAGAACGACAGCTGACAGCCCATATTTTGAAGCAGAGCCGTAAAGGGTTTTATTTCGAGGGGACGCACTCCGTAAAGCTCTCCCCTGCCGCCGGTTACGGCAAATGCCGAAAGATAGGTACAGCTCTCGATTCTATCGGGAGATACGGTATACTCCCCGCCACCGAGTTTTTTTACTCCGTGAACGGTTACGGTTTTAGTGCCCGCACCGCAAATTTCGGCGCCGCACAAATTGAGAAAATCTGCAAGGTCAATGATTTCGGGCTCACAAGCCGCATTTTTAATAGTGGTTATTCCATTTGCGCGAACTGCCGCAAGAATGATATTCTCGGTAGCTCCAACGCTCGGAAAAGCAAGGTGTATTTCGGTGCCGCAAAGGTTTTCGGCATTACAGTAAAGGTTTGAGCCGTCAGACGAAAATCCCGCGCCGAGTTTTTCAAGAGATGAAATATGCAAATCTATCGGTCGGGGTCCCAAATCGCAACCGCCCGGGTCGCTGATTACCGCCCTACCGCTTCTCGAAAGAAGCGCACCGAGGTAAATCACCGAGGAACGCATCTCGCACATCAGGTTTTTAGGAACGGTAAACGAATTCAGATTTTGGCTGTTCACCCTAACGGTATGGTCTTTAAAGCTACACTCACAACCGAGGGATTTAAGTATTTTAAGCGAAACCGAAACATCGGAAATTTCGGGGCAGTTTTTTATTACACATTCACCGTCCGCCACGATGCATGCCGTAAGCAACGGCAACACCGCATTCTTCGAACCGTGAATTTTCATACTGCCTACAAGCCTTTTTGAACCGACAATTTCGAGCCTTGACATATTATCCCTCACACAGAATTATTACATTTTATACTATGTGAGAAAGGCAAAATGGTGAGTTGGCTTATTTTAATAATTTGATGATTTCGTTATAAATTCGCTCATTTGAATCAATAATTGCGGCTTTTCTTGAATTTTCCGCCATTTTGAAAATCGTGGTTTTATCACTCGTTATCCGTTTTACCGCTTCAATGAGTTTTTCACCGGTGAGGTCTTTTTCCTCGATAATCTCGGCACCGCCGGCGTTTACGAGGGTCATTGCATTGTGATACTGATGGTTTTCGGCAACATTGGGTGACGGTATCAAAACCGCCGCCTTACCGCAAGCCTCTATTTCACCCAGCGTTATCGCCCCTGCGCGGCTTATTACTACATCTGCCGCCGCCATGCACAAATCCATATCGAATATGTATTCCCTTACCTCGACACCATCGGCAAGCTTTACATCGGAAAGAGCTTCCTGCATTGCCGAAAAGCCCACCTTGCCGGTGCCGTGTATATGATAGAACTTATCGGTACCGTTATGCCATTTGATAAGCTCGGTTACGGCTTCATTTATTCTTCTCGCACCCAGGCTTCCTCCGAAGGAAAGTATAAAGGGTTTATCATCATTCATCGAAAGCCTTTTGCGGGCTTCCTCGCGGGAAATATTAAGCAGGGATTGTCTTATCGGGTTTCCCGTGATTACCGGCTCATTTTTGCAGGTGAGATATTTTTTTGCCTCGCCCATTGCGAGCATAACACAATCCGCTTTGGGAGAAAGCATTTTGGTAGTAACGCCGGGATAGGCGTTCTGCTCGTGTATGGCGGTTTTAAAGCCCAGCTTCTGTGCTTCGCGAAGCACCGGTCCGCTTACATAGCCGCCCGTTCCGATAACCAAATCGGGCTTCAGCTCCTTTAAAAGCTTTCTCGCTTTTACGCTTGAAGCCACCGCTTTATATGCCGCAGAAACATTGCGGGCTATATTTTTTATGGTGATTTTCCGCTGAAAACCGGCAACATCTATTGTATAAAAATCATATCCGCATTCGGGCACGAGCTTGGCCTCGAGCTTTTTTGCGGTGCCTATATAACTGATTTTTGTATCGGGGTGTTTTTCTTTTATGGTGCCGGCTATGGCAAGCGCGGGGTTGATATGACCCGCCGTACCGCCGCCTGCAAACAGAATATGCATACAAATCCTCCTATAGCTTTTTGAGAGACGCCTGCCGCGAAATATTCAGCACAATTCCCATTTCGGTAAGCAGTATGACGAGTGACGTACCGCCGTAGCTGAAGAACGGAAGCGATATTCCGGTATTCGGCACGGTATTGGTAACAACAAGTATATTAAGCAGTGCTTGAAGTCCTACCTGGAAGGTAAGACCCACCGCCAAAAGACAACCGAATTTATCAGGGGCTTTCATAGCTATTGTAAAGCCGCGCCAAACAAGTGCACAGAAAAGCAGAATGATTATCATGGCACCTATAACGCCGAGCTCTTCGCACACTACGGCAAATATGAAATCGTTTTGCGGCTCGGGGATATAAAGGTATTTCTGATGCGATTTACCTATTCCTCTGCCGAGCAGTCCGCCAGAACCGATGGCGAGCAGGGATTGGATTGTCTGGTATCCCTTACCGCTCGCATCTGCCCAAGGGTCAAGCCAATATTTTATACGGTCTCCGCCGTAACTTACGATACCGCTGATAATTGCCAAAAACGCACCGCCTATTCCTACTGCGGCACCGATAATTACATATATCATTTTGATACCGCCGATTATCATAAGTACTGCGCCTATCGCAAGGATAAGAACGGTTGCCGAAAGGTGGGGTTCAACTACTACAAGAACGCATACTGCACCCAAAATCACAACAAGAAGGGCAACAAATTTAAACTTACCCATAAGATGATAATTCTTTGAAATAAGGTGAGATAAAATCAGAATTACGGCAAATTTTGCAATTTCGGAGGGTTGAAAACTGAAGCCGCCTATTGCTATCCAACGCTTTACTCCGCTATCCGGAATCATCGGAGGAACAATCGCCACAAAGGCGAGCATAGCGAGCGAAGCCAAATAAATTATCCAAGCGAATTTTCTGTAAAAATGGTAGTCGATTAAGGAAGCTATAACCATTCCTGCTAAACCGATTACCGCATAAATTGACTGATTGAGAATGAATTTATAGTTCGTACCGAACTTATTGAGTGAGTAAACATAGCTTGCCGAAAAAAGCATAATAAGCCCTATGACAAGAAGTATGCTCACAAGGCTGAAAAAGGTTATATCAAATTTTTTCTTACTGCGCGTAAGCTTTTTAGGTGCTTTGTTTTCGCTCTTTTCCATTACTGTCTCCTAAAAATCAAGTATTAAGGGTAATATCGAAATTACACATCCGATAAAGGTAACAAGGGAGAAAACGAGAACTATTTTTTCCTCGCTCCAACCGCTCATTTCAAAATGATGATGAATCGGCGCCATTTTAAAAAGACGTTTTTTGGTCTTTTTGAAATAGGCAACCTGTATCATAACCGAAAGCGCTTCGGCAATATAAAGTATTCCCGCAAAAATCAGCATAATGGGTCTGCCGATACCAAACGAGAGGGCTACAACCGCGCCGCCCAAAAACATTGAGCCGGTATCCCCCATAAAGACCTTTGCAGGGTGTGAATTCCAAAGGACAAATCCTGCGCAGGCGCCCGCAAGAGCCGCCGCAAGAATATTATATCCCGCATCTGATAAATAGCTTGCCGCAAACATAAAGAAGCAGGCAACTATAAGCGTAACTGTGGAAGCCAAACCGTCAACACCATCGGTAAGGTTTACCGCATTGGTAAATCCGTATATAAAGAGGAGTGAAATCGGCCAGAAGAGGAGTCCTGCCCCCTGCACTACCGATACGTTTCCGACAAACGGTATCCATGTAGTTTTCATACCCGCAAGATAAAGCAGGAATAAATATGCCGCAGATACGAAAAACTGCAAAAATGTTTTCTGCTTTGCGGTAAGACCGAGATTGCGCTTTTTTGCAACCTTTATATAATCGTCCACAAAACCGATAAGTCCCATACATACAGCCAACGCAAGACCTGCAAGAAATCTGCCGAGGGTGCTTCCGAGCATTACCGAGCTTGCAAATTTTCCGCCGAAAATAAAGGAAAATCCGACAGCGCAGACAGTACCCAGAATAAGGCCGAAGAAAATCATTATTCCGCCCATCGTGGGTGTTCCCTGCTTTGATTTATGCCACTTGGGACCTATATCAAGTATTGTCTGACCGAACTTTAATTTATGCAAAAACGGAATAACAACATATCCCGAAAGAGCACACGCGCCGAATGCCACAAAGGCGGCAATTACGGGTGAAAAATCTAAATTCTGCATAACTTCCTCCTTAATTTTCAGCCAATATTTCTTTTATAACTTCACGCTCGTCAAAGTGAATTGTTTCATCTTTGAGTATCTGGTAGGTTTCGTGACCCTTACCCGCAAGAACGATTATATCGTTTTCTCTTGCATTCTCAATGGCGTAGCGTATTGCTTTTTTACGGTTTTCGATAACCTTATAGGAGGTTTTAAAGCCCTTTATTCCCACAAGTATATCATTTATTATCTCCATCGGCTCTTCGCTTCTCGGATTATCACTTGTAACTATAACGAAATCTGCAAGGCTTACCGCAATTTCACCCATTATCGGGCGTTTGGTTTTATCACGGTCTCCGCCGCAACCGAATACAACCACAAGTCTGCATTCACGGTATTCGCGGAAGGTATTGAGAATGTTCTGAAGGCCATCGGGAGTATGAGCGTAGTCGATTACTATGGTGAAATTTCTGCCGGTGGGCACAACCTCTGCCCTACCCTTTACACCCTGCATTTCTCCGAGTGTTTTGGTAATTATATCAGCATCAATTCCGAGCTTCACCGCACAAGCCGCCGCACAAAGTGAATTGTAAACGGTAAATTTGCCGCCGGTGCCAACCTTAATACGATTGATAAAGTTGTAGCCTACCATTTGATATTTTACACCGTCAGGTCTGTATTCCGGCTCTTTGGCGGTATAGGTTGTAGCATCGCTCGTAAGCGAATAACTGATTTTTTCGCATTCTATTTCATCGAGAAGCTGTTTTCCGTAATCGTCATCAAAGTTAATAACGGCACATTTGCACATTTCGAAAAGCTTTTTCTTGGCTTCGAAATAGTTTTCCATCGTAATATGGTAATCGAGGTGGTCGCGGGTAAGATTTGTAAAGGCGGCAACCTCAAACTGAACATCGCATATTCTTTTTTGGTCGAGCGCGTGGGAGGAAACCTCCATTACTACATACTCTGCGCCCTCGTCTCTCATAAGAGCGAAAAGCGAATTGAGCTCATAGGCATCGGGTGTTGTATTTTTAGAGGGTATAACCTTATCGCCTATCGTATTTTCAATAGTACCGATAAGTCCGGTTTTTTTGCCCGCCGCTTCAAGTATGCTTTTAATCATATTTGTAACGGTGGTTTTGCCGTTTGTACCCGTAACGCCGATTAGCTTAAAGGAATCTGCCGGACGCGAAAACCAATTTGCACTTACCGTAAAATATGCCCTATGGGTATCGGGAACCAATATCTGATTTGCAAGCTTTAAATCCTGCTCGCAAAGAACTGCCGCCGTACCACGGCTTACGGCATCTGCCGCGAAGCTGTGACCGTCCGCCTTTGTTCCCTTAATACATACGAAAAGGAAGCCTTCCTTAACCTTCGAAGAATTGCAGGTTATACCGGTAATTTCCTTTTCGGCAAGTATTTTGTTTTCGGTAAATATCAAATCTTTCAGTTTCATAGTGTTCCTCTTAATCTGCTACATTACCCGAGCTCGTATCACGGAAATAAACCGTAATTACCGAGCCTACGCTGACCTTTTTATCTTTTTCTATATTCTGTTTATAAGCGACAACCGATGAGGAAGCGGTATTGCCCGCAAACTGAATATTCAGTCCCGCGTTGGTCGCCGTCTTATTAGCAGCCGAAATAATCATACCCGAAAAATCAGGTACTGTTGCCTGGGATTCTGTATTTTCTTCTTGTGTATACAAAATCACCACGCCGCCCGAGTGAAGCGAATTGCTTGAGGACGGTATCTGTTTTACAACCTTTTCGCCGTTGCCTACAATCTTATAATTAAGCTTTGTATTGGAAATTTTGCCCTTGGCGACACTGATTGTATCTCCCAAAACATTGGGTACGCTTATCGAAAGCGAAGCAAGCTCTTTTTCGGTATATTGCGGCTCGTAGCCGAGGTACGGCAGAACCTCCGTAAGTATTTCCGCGCCTATCGGTGCCGAAACCGCCGAGCCGTAATACTGACCCGCACTTGGCTCATCAATCATTACAAGAACAGCTATTTCGGGATTATCCGCAGGAGCTACCGCGGCATAAGAGGCTATATAAAGGTTATCCTTATTCGCGCTGATATTCTCTGCAACCTTTTGAGAAGTACCGGTTTTACCGCCGGTTTTATAGCCTGCAACATACATATTTTTACTTGTACTTTGCGATACAACTGCTTCCATCATTTTGCGCATAGTGGCAGATGTAGTCTCTGAAATAACCTGTCTTTTTACGGTAGTTCCTACCGATTTTACTATATTTCCGGAATTATCGAGAACCTTTTCGAGAACGTGGGGCTGAACGAGGTTTCCACCGTTTACTGCGGCGGAGATTGCCGTAATCATCTGTATCGGGGTAACCTTAAAGGTCTGACCGAATGAGGAAGATGCTAACTCTACCGTGCCCATCTTTTCCTGACCGTGATAAACCGAGGTTGCTTCACCGGGTAGGTCAATTCCCGTTTTCTGTGTAAAGCCGAATGCTTCAAAGTATTTTGAAAAATTCTGTATTCCCACAAGCTGACCTATCATAATATAAGCCGGGTTGCAGGAATTAACCATTGTCTCAAGTAAATTCTGTGTTCCGTGGCCGCCCTTTTTATGGCAGTTATAATT
>JAGHTJ010000029.1 GCA_018065375.1 Candidatus Equinaster intestinalis
ATTTGAGATTATCTTCCATACAATTCCCGATGAATTGCAAACATCAACCGCTATATACATAATCAGCCAATCGGCTACACCGGTTACGGCTCGGTAGAAGAAAAAAGAGAGCAGTTCTCTCCCCTTTTCAGCTTTACCCACAGCCGTACTGTGAAAAACGGCGCCGCGGTTTGTAAGGAAGGCGAAAAGCACCGAAAGAACCCATGCAATTACAACACTTACAGTATTTGAAATGCCCGAAACATTATAGCAAAGATAATAAGCAACAACATTTATAACGGTGGTTGCCGCGCCGAAAACCACATAAAGTATGATTTCTTTTAAGTTTTTGATTTGTTTGAGTTTTTCGATTATTTTCATACCAACACCCGATAACATTTTAATACATTTTTTTATTTTTTTCAACCTCTTTACAAAATCAAAAAATGTGATATAATATATTTGAACATTTGTTCGGCGGGAGGTGAAAACTCTGGACAGAATCATACTTCATTGCGACCTTAACAACTTTTTCGCATCGGTATCTCTATTGGAAAATCAAACCCTTATAAACAGACCCGTTGCGGTAGGCGGAGACAAGGAACAGCGGCACGGAATTATCCTCGCCAAAAACGAAATCGCCAAAAAATTCGGCGTTAAAACCGCCGAAGCCATTTGGGAGGCAAAAAGAAAATGCCCCGATTTGATAATACTGCCTCCCGATTACAAAAAGTATACCGAATATTCCCTTCGCGCAAAGGAAATTTATCAGAGATATACCGATATGATAGAGCCCTTCGGAATTGACGAATGCTGGCTTGACATTACCGGCAGTACCCTGCTTTTCGGCTCGGGCGAGGAAATCGCCCACAAAATTCGCCGTGAAATTAAAAAGGAGCTCGGCATAACCATTTCGGTAGGAGTAAGCTTCAACAAGGTTTTCGCAAAGCTGGGCAGTGATATGAAAAAGCCGGACGCCGTAACCGTGATTTCGCGGGAAAATTTCAAGGAAAAGGTATGGCCGCTCGGCATTGAGGTTTTGCTTTTTGCAGGCAGAAAAACGGTGGAAAAGCTGAATTCATCGGGAGTTTTCACGGTTGGCGATATAACCCTTTGCAGTGACGATATGCTCACACGTCTGCTCGGTAAAAACGGGATTGATTTAAAGCGGTATGCCCTCGGGGAGGACAATTCAAAGGTTTCGGACGCCCATCTTCACGAAAAGCCGAAAAGCATCGGCAGAAGCGTAACCGAAAGCGCTGATTTTACAAACAGCGATGAGGTCTGGCAGACCTTTATCACCCTTTCCGAGGAGATTTCCAAAAATCTGCGAAAGCACGGTCTTTATGCGGGCGGAGTTCAGATACACACGCGAAATTCCGAGCTTAAAATAAAGGAATTCAGCCGAAAATTAGACACACCTACCGATATGAGTTTAGTGATTGCCAAGGCGGGTTTATCCCTTTTTGAAGAAAACTATTATTGGGATTTGCCGCTCCGCTCGGTAGGTATTCGGGCGATAAACCTGAAAGATGCCGTTTATGCACGCCAGCAGGATATTTTTTCGGATTTCGAGCTCACAGATAAAAAAGAAAAAATCGAAAACAGCATTTACGAAATACGTGAAAAATTCGGCGATAAAAGTATTAAAAGAGGGAGAAACAGTTAGAAGTTAATGTTAAATTGCAGCATCCCCTCGCCAACATCGCCCCTCCCCTTTAACAAGGGGCGCTTTTTGTTGCCGCCGTGTAAATTTCATCAAAAAAATCGGGAGGTCGTTGACCTCCCTTTAAAATGCAATATTATTTTGTTATTTCATCAATTTTTTCGAGTGCGGAGAGGATTACCTTATCCATATCGTAATACTTATATTCGCCGAGTCTGCCGCCGAAGATTACATTTGGCTCATTATCGGCGAGCTTTTTATATTCGGCATAGAGTTTACCGTTTTTATCATCGTTTACCGGGTAATACGGCTCGTCTCCTACCTTCCACTCGGCTGAATATTCCTTACTGATAACCGTTTTCGGCTGGGTGCCGAATTCGAAATGCTTATGCTCGATAATTCGGGTATACGGAGTTTCTCCATCGGTATAATTTACAACGGCGTTGCCCTGATAATTTTCGGTATCAAGCAGTTCCGTTTCGAAGCGCACGCTACGATATTCAAGATAACCGAGCTTATATCCGAAATAAGCGTCAACAGCGCCGGTATAGACCACCGTTTTTGCCTCGTTTTTAAGGTTTTCATTCTCAAAATAATCGGTATTAAGGCGAACCTCGATACCCTCAAGCATTTTTTCCACCATTTTGGTATATCCGCCTATTGCAATACCCTGGTAAGCATCGTTGAAATAGTTATTATCATAGATAAATCTTACCGGCAGTCTCTTTATAATAAATGACGGAAGCTCCGTGCAGGGTCTTCCCCACTGCTTTTGGGTGTAATACTTTATGAGCTTTTCATAAATATCCTTACCCACAAGGCTTATTGCCTGCTCCTCGAGGTTTTTCGGTTCCTTTATGCCCGACTCCTTTTTTTGCTGCTCTATCTTGGCTTTTGCCTGCTCGGGGGTTATAACTCCCCACATTTTATTAAAGGTATTCATATTAAAAGGCAGGTCGTAAATCTCGCCCTTAAAGTTTGCAACCGGCGAATTTGTATAACGGTTGAACTCGGCAAAGCGGTTTACATAATCCCAAACCCTTTTATTGCTCGTATGGAATATATGAGCTCCGTATTTATGAACGTTTATCCCCTCGGTATCCTCGGTATAAACATTTCCCGCGATATGCTCTCTTTTATCAATAACGAGGCACTTATAGCCCTTATCGGTCATCTCCCTGGCGAAAACCGCACCGTAAAGGCCTGCACCTACTATCAAATAATCGTACATTTTATTTTCCCCTTTCGGTTATCTAATTTATATTTTACTATATTTTGTAAAAAATTCAACATAAAAATTGTTTTTAGGGTGAAAGTATGTTATACTCTCTTTAGATTTTGTGATTTGGGAGAATGGTATGAAAGCTTTTGGGGATTTATTATCTTATAAAATCAAGCAAAACAAGGTATATCTTGAATTCGAAAACGGCGATGCCTGCATTGAAATTATCAGAGACGATATTATCAATGTTTTTTCGGCATTCCAGTATAAGGGCCACCGTTCAAAGGCAATCGAGGGTGAAAAGGCGGTAAAAACCGAATTCACCGTACGCCGCAATAAGGATAAAATCAAAATTGAAACATCAAAGATTACGGCCTATGTATCAAGCGGTTTCACAGTTGATTTTTACGACAAAAAAGGCACGGCGCTCTGCCTCGATTCAAGGGAGGAACGCATATTTGAAAACATTATGACCGAGCAGGAAAAGCAACAGCTTTTACTTGAGGGTCATACCGTTGACGAATTCTGCGGTGATTTCAAAATTCTGGTAAAAAAACAGGTTTCACCTGACGAATGCTTTTACGGCCTCGGTGACAAAACCGGCTCGCTTAACAAAAGAAATTATCAGTATAAGATGTGGAACACCGATAATCCCGCTCCCCATGTTGACACCTTTGAAGCTCTTTACAAAACCATACCTTTTTTGATTTCGCTTAAAAATGACGGTATTTACGGTTTGTTTTTCGATAACACCTTTGCTTCGGTATTCAATATGGCAAAGGAAAACCCGAATTATTACTGGTACGGTGTAAACGGCGGAAATCTCGATTACTACTACATAGCCGGCAAGGATTTTAAAGAAATTCTATCGGCATACACCTATCTTACCGGCACTACCCCCCTGCCGCAGTTATGGACACTCGGCTACCAGCAATCCCGCTTCGGATATATGAACGAAAAAGATGTTCTCGATATTGCAAAAAATATGCGAAAATACGATGTTCCCTGCGATGTAATACATATCGACATTGACTATATGGACGAGTTTAAGGTATTTTCCTACAATAAAAATTCCTATCCCGATATGAAGAAAACCACCAAAAAGCTCCAAAAAGAGGGCTTTAAGGCGGTTACGATAATCGACCCCGGCGTTAAGGTTCAAGAGGGCTACGATATTTACGATGAGGGCATCGAAAAGGATTATTTCTGCAGACGTAAAAACGGAAAAATCTACGAGGGCATTGTATGGCCCGGAAAATCAGTCTTTCCCGATTTCGGAAGAAAGCAGGTAAGAGACTGGTGGGGCGACAAGCAGAAATATCTCATAGATTTGGGAGTTTCCGGCACCTGGAACGATATGAACGAGCCGGCAGATTTCCGCGGAGCTCTGCCCGACAGCCTTAAAATGACAGATGAAAACCACAAGAGCACACATCTCGAAATGCACAATGCCTACGGTCACAATATGGCAAAGGCAACCTACGAGGGAATTAAAAAGCATTCGGGACTGCGTCCCTTTGTTATCACACGAGCCTGCTATTCGGGCTCGCAGAAATATACCACCGCCTGGACGGGCGACAACACAAGTCTGTGGAGTCATTTACAGATGGCGATTCCGCAGCTCGGCAATCTGGGACTTTCGGGTATGGCATTCGTAGGCACCGATATAGGCGGCTTCGGAGGAGATACAACCCCCGAGCTTCTCGCCCGATGGATAGAGGTTGGTATTTTCTCGCCGCTATGCCGAAACCACTGCGGAAAGTTCCGAAGAAATCAAGAGCCCTGGTGCTTCGGAGATGAGGTTCTCGATATTTACAGAAAATATGTAAAGCTCCGCTATGCACTGCTTCCCTATTTTTACGATAATTTCCGTATATGCGAGCAAAAGGGTTACCCGATAATGCGTCCGCTGATTTTTAACTATCCCGAGGACAAAATCTGCCGCAACAAAAACGATGAATTTATGGTGGGCGATAACCTTTTAGTAGCCCCGGTAGTTGAGCAGGGTGAAGAGTACAAGAAGGTTTATCTGCCGAGCGGCTATTGGTACGACTTTTTCACGGGCGAAAAAATCAAGGGCGGCAAATATTTCATTAAATATGCACCTCTTGACACCTGCCCGATATATGT
>JAGHTJ010000054.1 GCA_018065375.1 Candidatus Equinaster intestinalis
CTTCAGCGGTTTTGCGGCGTCATTTTTGAGCGCCTGCATTCTTTCTCTTTTTATTATTTCTTCTGTTTTGATGACCCTTTTATCATCGTTTTTCCTTTCAAAAACCTTTTTAAAGGGCAAACCCTCCTCCTTTTCACTTGAGCTTCCGCCCTACCGCAAGCCGAAAATAATTAAAACACTAATCCGCTCTTTTTTTGACCGAATTCTTTTCGTACTTTCCCGTGCCTTAATTTCGGCAGCTCCGGCAGGTGCTCTTATATGGATACTCGCCAATTTTTCGGTAAACGGCAGTTCACTTTTACAGATAATTTCCTCATTTTTAGACCCGATAGGTCACTTTTTCGGGCTTGACGGAACAATTTTACTCGGCTTTATTTTAGGTCTTCCCGCCAACGAAATCGTAATACCGATAATTATGCTCACCTATCTTAAAAACGGCGCAATAGCCGATATTTCGGATTTGGGAGTTTTGAAAACGGTGCTCGAGCAAAACGGCTGGACGGTTCTCACCGGAATAAATCTCTGCATCTTTTCCCTTTTCCACTGGCCCTGCGCTACCACCCTGCTCACAATAAAAAAGGAAACGAGAAGCATAAAAATTACGCTCATCAGTTTCCTTTTACCTACGGTTATCGGTCTTTCATTTTGCCTTCTCACAAGGCTTATTTTCGGATAATTTTACATTTCTTTACGGTAGATTTTACGGTATTTATAGGGAGTTATCCCGGTATGCGCCTTAAACACATTATTCATATACGATTGGGTTTCAAAGCCGCAGGCTTCGGCTATACGTGTTATGGAAAAATCGGTATTCATAAGGTATTCCTGCGCCTTTTTAACCCTGATTTCGGTAAGATATTCGTGAGGACTTACCCCAACGGTATCTTTAAAAACTATTCTGAAAAAGTTTGGGCTTAAGTTTGCGGGCGCCGCAACGGTTTTTAAATCAAGCTTTGAAGCGTAGTTTAAATCCATATAGGTTTTGGCCTCGATTATCTCCTCGAAATATCTATCGTATTTTCTTACGGCGGGAGTTCCGAAAGGATATATCGTTTCAAGCAAAATGGCGGTAAGCTGCATTACCGAGCCCTTTATATACATATCCTCATTACTCTCACTCGTGAATTTTTTATCCGAAACGCTTACGAAAATATCCTCAATGATTTTACTTTCCTTCGGAAAATACCAATCGGGCAGACGGTCTATCTTCGATTTAAGGGTATCGGCGCTATCAAGATTAAAATGAATATAATAACATTCAAACGAGCCTATGGCATACCTTTTCTGGTTTGGCTTGGCAAGCACGAGCGCACCCTTTTTGCGCTCGTATTTTTTTCCGTCAATAACCGTATAGCCCTCCCCCGCCGTGCAATATTCGAATTCATAGCAATCGGTAATACGCTCGGGAGTACTGTAGGTTTTATGGTATTTTGCGTAAACATAATACGAAGCCTTGATAATTTCCATCGTTTTCACCTCAAACGAATTATATTTTATAATATTTGAGTTAAATTTCGCAACAAATTTGGTTGAAAATAGTCTATAATCGCATTATACAAGATATTTTTCAAAAAAACAAGGAGGAATTTATATGAAAGTTACAGACGTAAAAACCTTTACCGTTGATTGCTTTCGTACCAACTGGGTATTCGTTAAGATTTACACCGACGAAGGTATAACCGGCGTTGGTGAAGCCACACTCGAATACAAGGAAAAAGCCCTGCTTGGTGCGATTGAGCATATCAAGGATTATCTTGTGGGTCAGAACCCGCTCGATGTTGAGAGACATTTCCACGATATTTACCGTGATGCCTACTGGCGCGGCGGCGCGGTACTTATGAGCGCCCTTTCAGCTACCGAAACCGCTCTTTGGGATATTTTGGGTAAAAGTCTCGGCGTTCCGGTTTACCAGCTTTTGGGCGGTAAAATCAACGACAAGGTACGTATCTATGTAAACGGCTGGTTTGCAGGTGCCAAAACTCCCGAGGAGTTCGGCGAAAAGGCAAAAATCGCCGTAAAACGCGGTGTTACCGCTATGAAGTGGGACCCGTTCGGCAAATCCTACCTCAATATTTCAAACGAAGCGCTTGATAATGCCCTTAAATGCGTTGCCGCAGTAAGAGAAGCAGTCGGCAACAAGGTTGACCTTCTTATTGAGGGTCACGGCAGATTTAATGTACCTACCGGTATCAAAATTGCAAAGGAGCTCGAGCAGTTCAAGCCTATGTGGTTTGAGGAGCCCACTCCCCCCGATAATCTCGAGGCACTAAAGGCAGTAAGGGATAAATCTCCGGTTGCAATTTCGGGAGGCGAGCGCCTTTACACCCTTAAGTCCTACAAGGATTTATTCGAAATGCGCGCGGCAGACTACATTCAGCCCGATATTTCACACGCCGGCGGTATTATGGAGCTTAAGAAAATTGCCGCTGTTGCGGAGGCTTATTATATTCCGTTTGCACCGCACAACCCCTCGGGTCCGGTTGCAAATGCCGCTACCTTACAGCTTGCCGCATGCTGTCCTAACTTCGAAATTCTCGAAATTATGTATAGCGATGTTGATTGGCGCAAGGACGTTACCAACGAGCATCTCGAATATGAAAACGGATATATTAAAATTCCCGATAAGCCGGGTATCGGTATTGAAATCAACGAAGAAGCCTGCCTTGAGCATCCATATCAGGTACATACTCTTCGCCATTACACCGGCAAACTTACAGATATAAGACCTGCAAAAACAGAATTCTATTTTTAAGGAGGAAACAAAAATGGCAGAGCTTAAAAAAGCAATGTTCGTAACCGGAGGCACCGTTGGTTCGGGTCTCGCAATCGCAGAGCGTTTTGCAAAGGAGGGTTTTGATGTTTTCATCACCTCACGTTCACAAGAGCGCGCACAGGAGGCCGCAGATAAGGTTGCCGCTAAATACGGCGTTTTCGCAAAGGGTTACGCACTTGATATAAGAAACGAACAGGCTGTAAAGGACATTTTCGCTGATATTGACAGTTTGGGTCGTCTTGTTAAAACGGTATGCCTTAACTCGGCAGATATGGGCTTCGGCACCGACCCCACAGTTGGTATGGACGCTCTTACCGTTCCGATTGAGGAATTCCAGAGAGTTTTCGAAACCAACCTTGTTTGGAACTTTATGATTATCCGTCAGGCAGTTCTTCGTATGAAGGAAAACGGCGGCGGCGCGATAGTTTTCATCGGTTCCAACACCTCTCACCGCGTTATTCCCAACCGTTCCGCATACTGCGCTTCAAAGGGTGGCATCAACTCCCTTTCAAAAGCACTTGCAATTGATTTCGGTAAATTCGGTGTTCGTTCAAACGTTGTTCTTCCCGGTACTATTAAAACCGAGCGTTGGGTACAGATGGGCTCAAAGCAGATTGTAAACGGCACACTTACTCCCATCGGTGATATTTCCGATTTTGAGGACGTTGCAAATGCCGCTTGGTTCTTGGGCTCTGACGAAGCTAAAAACGTTACCGGCGCGGAAATTATGCTTGACGGCGGTATGACCGCACAGCTCTATCCTCCGAAGCTTAACGAATACAAACGCCTCGTTATTGAAAACGGATTGAACTAAATTTTAAAATTTTAAGGGACTGCGTGAGCAGTCCCTTATTTTTTATCCGGCTATCATTTATTTATATATTTTTTTGCTTCCTTACGTATCCAGGAATATTTGCTGTTTAAGAACGGCTTTACCGCCTCTTTATATTCGGTGGCTCCCATTTTATTAAGTGTGCTGATAATATGTCCGTCTACATCTTCATCGGATAACAACTTTAAGAGAGATTCGGCATATTCGGAATAGCACTTCTTACCCAAAAGCAAAACAAAGCTCTGTCTGCCGCGTTTGGCGTTTTTATTAAGACAAATATTGAAAACTCTGTCACTTTGTTCTTTATTTAATTCTTTCTGCCTATTTACCGTTTCTTGCCTTAATTCTTCGCCTATATCCCACAGCTGATGCTCAAATTCGTACCATTCGTGAATATCCGGGCAGTCCTTCATAAAGGGAAGCTCCGGCAAATTTTCTTTCGGAATAACGGATTCTGCTTTATCCAACAAGCCGTTTATTTCTGCATCGAATTCTTCTATGCTCATCGGGGTTTTGTTTGCCTTTTTTTCTTTTCGCTTTTTCCGTCTTTCCTTTCGTTTTTTATGTGTTGCTATAAGAATTACTATTACTGCGATAAGTATAACGGCTATTACTATAACGATTATTGTAGGCGTTCCGGCATTTTTTACTACTGCCACGCCTCTTTCGGAAACCTTATTCTTTCTGCCCTCGTTTGAGGCGTATTTTTTCGGGATATTGGGTGTTCCGCCCTTTTTATCGAAGGAAGAAAGATAGTTTTTAAAGGCTACCCACTCCTTTATCTCGTTGCCGCTTTTATTTTTAAGTGAGCAGTCGTAAAGGTTCTCAACCGTACTGCCATCGGCAAATTTAGGAGTTATTGTGAGAAGTCCGCCGGTAAGTCCGTTAAGCATACCGAGCATATTCGCCGCATACATATTGCAGGAAACCTTATAAAGTTTTTTATCGTCTATCTGCTCCTCGCTTCCGTTTTCCCTTACGAGACAAATATCGGTTACCCTATCGAGCAACATTCTTTTCTCGTTAAATGTGAATTTAAGCCCGCTATAACTCATTTTTATATAGCTTACAAGGGGACCCAACGAAGCATCAAGCTCGGCAAGCAGTTTAAGCTCCTTGCCCGTAATATACGCGCATATAATCGGGTGACCTGCAGAGCCGTCAGCCCCCACGCCGAGCGAGCAGGTTTCAAACGCCTCACCTACCGTAATATCGCCCGCAACAAAGGAGCCGCGCACCGTGCCGAGTCCTACAAGAGCAACGTCAATATCATTTATGCCGTTTCGTTTTGCCTCATAGATATAGGAATCGGCAACAAGATTACCGAAGGTGTTTTCGCCGTGGCTCTCCTGCATTTCTTCAAGGCTCATAAAATCAAAATCGCTGTGGCATATTATATCATCGTATTTAACATTCTCGTTTTTAAGATATGTATTATTGATATGCTCCTTATATTCCTCGATTTTCTGCGCCATTTCGGGGTCTTCTTTAACCTTTCTGTCGCAGGCAAGAAGACTGTAGGATTTAACCGAAACTCCGTTTTTACCCACCGTCAAATCAAGCTTTCCGATATTTGCAAGGTACTCACCCGCCGATACAATAATTGTTTTTCCGCAATAAACCGCCTCTTCATAGGTGGAATGTGTATGGCCGCTGATTATAACATTTATATCGGGCACCGCTTTCGCAAGCTCAAAATCTTCACCCGTTTTACCGTCACCGTTAGTTCCCGAATGGGAAAGGCAGATTATTACATCGGGATTTTCCTTTTGTTTTATTTCTTCTACCGTTTTTTTCGCGGAATCTATATAGTTTTCAAAGGCAATTTTGGCGGTTGGTGCACATTCAAGGCAGTCGATTCCGAAAAGTCCGAAAATTGCCACGCGCAGACCGTTTTTCTCGATAACGGTATACTTTTTACCGCCGAATTTAAGAAATTCATCGGCGAGAATATGCTGTTCGGCTGTGAGGGCACCATCGGTAATCATATTTGATTGCACTATTTGCGGCAATTTATCGCCCGAAGCCGCGGCAGCCGCCAGCATTTCGGCAAGTCCGGCGTCTCCGTAATCAAACTCGTGATTGCCGAATGTAGTAACATCACAACCGAGCTCGCCCAAAATGCGAAGCTCGTAAGCATCGGTTGAATATGCCGCCTGAAGCAGAGTTCCCATCGAAAAATCCCCCGCATCAAGATAGAGAGAATTTTCGTTTGAGTTTTCGTCAAGCAGGGTCTTAAGACGCGCCGCGCCTCCGATTTCACGGTAATAATAATCTTTAGCAATATACGATTTTACAAAATGCGAGTGTATATCGTGGGTAAAAAGTATTCGCAAATCCCTTTCTCCGCTTCCTGCCGCCGATACTGAAAACGTGCAGAGCATAAGCACCGCACACAGCACAATACAAACAAATTTTTTCATAACCTGCTCCTTATATTTAAAACTACCTTTTAGTTTTCCGTTATTTAACATTTTAGCACAAATAAAGGCAAAAATAAAGCAATTTTACATTTTCCCTCCACTTGACACGGCAGATTAAATGTGGTAGCATTATAGATAGTTTGTGTGGTGATATTTTATGATTAAAAAAAGTTCAAAAATTGATTATTATGTATGCTCTACGCCGAATAAACCGATAGTTTATGTTCTTCACGGGGATAACGGCGATATGCTCGTTGATACCGGTCTTGATACCACGGCGGGCGAAATAGAAAAATGGCTCGATGAGAACAATTTTAACATAAAATGGATTTTCCTTACCCACGGCCATTTTGACCACACCTACAACACCAAGTTTTTCAAGGATAAATACGGCGCGAAGGTTTTGCTTCACGAGTACGATTTAGACCTTTATTACGGAATTGAATGCCCTACACTGCTCCCCACCAGCCAGCGCAACATAAATGCCGCAAATATGGCAAATCAGGACGCACGCTCGGTTACGGTTCCGCTCTGCGCGATTGATTATCCCATTACCGAAAACGATACCGATTTACTCAAAAAGCTCGGCTTTGATGCTGAAATAGTAATGCTTCACGGCCACACGGCGGGCTCTATCGGTATAAAGCAGGGCAAGGTACTTTACTGCGGAGACGCCTGCGCGGCAATCGGCGGCGATTATTTTACCTCCCTTTTCGGCTCCGACCTCGGCGCGCTTTTCAGAACCGAAGAAAAGATTTTTGAATTAAATCCCCTCGTTATCGCCCCGGGCCACGGCAAGCTCATAATAAACGAAAAAGCTTTTCCGAAGAAGGAAAATTGATGATTATATGATTAAACGGTGTCGCGAAGCGGCACCGTTTAAATTTTAATATTTCTTTTTTACTGCAATGGCGATTCCGCAGATTAAAACCAGCAAAGAAATGAGAATATATATTACTGTGTTTATGTTTTCCTTACTGTTTTCGTCTTTTTGCATTTCGTTTTCCCGCATATTCCTTTGATTTCGGGAAGGATTATTTTCATTTTCGCTCTCTGCTCTTTTGCCGTTTTGGGATTTATCGAATGAAGAATTATCGGGATTCCCGCCGTTTGGCTTTTCATTCTCACCGTTTGGCATTTCGCCGAATCCGTTCGGAGGCTCGGCTCTGCTGCCATTTTCAAAATCCGGCGGCATTTGCCCAGGAGCATTACCGTTTTGCTGTTGCGAAAAACTATCCGTGCCGAAATTACCAAAAGGCATATTGTCTCCGTCCGGCTTTTCGGGCGGGGTTTCGCCGTTTCCGATTTGCGGGGAATTTCCGTTACCGAAATCCCTCTGCTTATTCTTTTCTCCCCGATTAAATCCGCCTTTATCGCTAATGCCGCTCGTAGTGTTTGCCGCGGCATTTGATACGGTAATATCCTTTTCGGTATCTCCGATTTTCATTTTTATATTATCGCCTGCCGAAATACTCGGACTGCTTATCAAAATACAGCTGAATGAACAGGGTATCTCTTTACTTATTATTTCGTTCCCGGATTTATCCGATACAATAAGCGTATCGTTTTCATTTCCCGAAATATTTTCCATAATAAAGCCCTGCTTTGATTCGCTATCGGGAGCCTCTGCCATTTGGCTTGAACCGCAGGCAACAACCGTTCCGCCGGAAATTGTAAACTTTCCGCCGCTTTCACTACCGTAATCAACGGCGTTGTTGGTTCCGCTTCCCACAACGCTGATAAACACATTGCCGCCGGTAATATTTATGCTTCCGTTGGAATCAAGGCCGTCTGCATCTCTGCCGTTTTTATTGATAACGGTAATATCGCCGCCGGAAACGGTAATCAAAGATGTTTTGCCGCTTCCATTTGCATTTATTCCGTCATCACTCGGTGTTATATTAACCGTACCACCTGCTATGGTGATGTCATTCGCTTCGATGCCCTCGTAACACTCGGTAATGTCGATGCTTCCGGATTCCAGATAGAATACGGCAGTTTCATCGTCATTTCCAGCGTGTAAGCCGTCATCGCCCGCCGAAACGGTAATGGCGGTATTACAGATTTTGATTGCATCGTGAGCGTGAACGCCATCGTTTTTTGCGGTAATATCTATACTGCCGCCGGTAAAGACAAGACTATCATTACAAACGATACCGTGAAGACCGCTCGATGTTACATTGAGGCTTCCCTTTCCGTTAACCGTTAAATCGTCTTTTGAAAAAATACAGCCGTCAATATCCGAAGTTTCATCGGTGTTTTCAAATTTCAGGGTGTTATTGCTGTTTTCTTTTAGGGTAAGAAAAATTTTATCAGCCTGCTTGATATAAAGCGGCGGCTCGGTTTTTGATGTGATATTTACACCGTCAAACAAAAGCCAAATTTTATCGTCACCATCGGCATCAATATTTACAGAACCGTTAAGATTTCCGCTTATCAGATATTTGCCGGCGTAGGAAATATACACCGTATTGTTGCTGAAATAAGCTCCGTTTCCCGTGATTTTTGCAGAATCACCGTTCAGTACAATTTCGGTGGCGCCGTTTGTATCCCAATCGGCATTCAAATCGTTTTCGGTAAACATAGCATTTGTATTTTCATCGTCTTCCCGATGAATAACGGTAATACCCAGTTTTTCGCCGAACATAAAAAGCACCGTGATAACAAGCATTACCGCAACAACAGCAATACAGATTTTATCAATATGCTTGCTTGTTGACATAGCACATTCCCCTTAACCCATATAATCGCCGTTATAGCTTACCAAAACCGCGCTGTTCACGCCGTTTATTGCCGACAAAGCATTTACAAAATCGGTATTATCATTTTTAAGGCGAACCTCCATATTGAGCTCTATAAGACCGCTTTGCGCCGATTTTGATTTTATAACGCATCTTTCTGCCTGCGCATTTATATATTTCATAGCCTGCTTTTCGGCATCGCCGGTTTGGCAGGAAAGAACTATAATATACGGATTTTTATGCGGCTTGCGGTTCACGAAGAAAAGCAGGATAAGACCTATAATCACACTGCCTATAACCGCAAGTGGAATCATACCTGCGGCAAGAATAATTCCCGCGGCAATGGACCAGAAAAGGAAGGCAATATCAAGCGGTTCTTTAATAGCGGTGCGGAAACGAACGATAGACAGCGCGCCGACCATACCGAGAGAAAGCACAACATTTGAGGTTACGGCAAGAATTACCTGCGAGGTAATCATCGTAAGTGCAATAAGGGTTACGCCGAATGATGAAGAATACATTACACCGCGATAGGTCTTTTTGTAAACGAAGAAAATGAAAAGTCCTATACCGAATGCAAGAATAATTGTCAGCACCATATCAAGCGGGCTGACTGCTGTTACGTTTTCGAGAAAACTCGATTTAAAAATATCGCTGAATGTCATAATAATTACTCCTTTAAATCAGCCGTAAATACGGCATTGTTGATATTTTGAAAAGGCGGATACGTGTCGCCCTTCAAGGCCAACGGCATCTTTTACTATATCCGGCAAATAATCGTCCCATTTTACTTCCAAAATAATCGTTGATTCCCCTGCCGGAACCGTGACGGTTTGCGGGTTTAAAAAATCCGTTTTAAATCCGCCGGTACGGATATTGTAATCAATGGTTACACGAACATTTCCCGGCTCAAATACAAAGGGAATTCTCGTGTAATCCACGATTGTTTTGGGTTTTAGCCCGCCGGACATAATTTTTGAATAGAATTCCGTACAAAGCGGTCTTTCTCCGCTTTTTAAAAAGTCGTAATCACCGCTTATGATTTTTTCCGCTTCTTCTTTCGAAATACGGCAGGACTCTTTTGCGCAGAGTCCGTTTATTTTGCTCTTTTTTTCGAGAACGATAAAGGAAGTATCACCGTTATAATACCTTATACGGAATTTTTCACGAATATTTACACCGTCTTGTTTTTCACGCAGGGCTGTATCCCAAATATTATCAAAATACAAGCTTCTGATTTTGTAGGCCTCGTTTATCGAATGCTTATCCCTTTTCATTACCGCCGAAAGCCGTGCTTTCAGTACAAGCATATCGGAATAGTTTATTTCGTGTTTCCATTCGTGACGGTATTTCATTATCTCACTCCCTTCGTTTTTCACTATAAATATTTAACACCTAAAATATGTTGATGATATGAAAAAAATGTTAAAAAATTATTATCTGTTAAAAAACACCCGCATTTTTCAATGCGGGTGTTTTTCAGTCGTTATTCTTAAGCTCTGCGAGCTGTTCGGTAGCCCAAGAAGCCAATACGGTTTTGGAGCAGTTATCTTTTACAAACATAAAGCGGTAAACTGCATCCTCGGTATCCCCTACTATGCGCGCCGCAAGTCCCTTTAAATAATTTGTATATCCGGCAGTAAGTTTATTGGAATTCCAAGGCTGAATATCCTTATAAGACGCCAACTTTTCGGTATCCTTATCGGCTATCAACGCAAGTAGTTTCATGACCCGGAGCATATCCGTTAAAGCGGCTTTGGTTTTATTATTAAGTTTTTTTCTGCCCAAAAGCTCGTTTTCATACTGTCCTATTGTTGCTTTCAGAGAATCATAATCACCCATAAAAAACTCGCAACGTGCTTTATTGAAAAGTCCCGCGAAAATCTTTTTTCTGTTTGAAATCATTTTTTCTGCATAAGGTAAGGCCTTTTCGATTTCACCCAAATAGAACAAATCGGTGGCATAAATATAATCCGTATTTCTGCCGTTTAGGGCTTGACTCAATATGATGTGTTTTTCCGGGTCGCAATCCTTCGATATGGGTTCGTTCACGGAATTCTGAATTATTCCCAATACGATATACTCGCAGAAAATAACGGCAAGACTCAAAGCAAGCGAGGAAAGCGGATTTAAACCTTCTCCCGCCCAAACGATCTCATCCATTATAACAACTTCGTGACTTCCCGTGCAGATAAGAATAAGTACCACCAAGATAACCGCTATAGCTTTCGTGGCATTTTTTCTCTTTTTGAGTTTGCGGATTAAAGAATCGTAATCGTGATTATTGTTATACATATTTTTCCCTTTCGTGAACTATATCTTAAAAATTATAGTATAAACCGATAATATCGTCAATTATTTTTGGGCGTATATCTTCGCCAGCGAATATCCTGCGGCGTCATCAAAAGCCGCAAATTCGCCGCCTGCTAACCGTTCTTTATATTCTGAAGGAGCGGTTCCTCTCCTTTTTGCCGCGAAAACCGTTTCAAGCAGTTCGTATTCGTTTTTTTCGATGGCGACCCTATCGGTAATCTCATAATTTTTCAGCTTACCGATGAAAGGAAACGAAAAAACACCGGCTTCATTTCGGTAAAATCCCAAAACATAAAACTCATTGTCGCCGGGATTATACTCAATCTCCTCGAGCATAATGTTATCCTCGCAGAAAATGCGGTTTTCCAAAGAAAAATCCTCGGTATTGTAAAATGAAATTGCGGAATGCAAAGAATCCCCATGTCTTTCGATATTTATAAAACGGCGGCTATCGGGTGAAAAGCAAAAGCCGTCATCCTGCGCACCGTCAACACTCGAAAAGCGAAACTTTTTTATAAGTGCGAGGTCGCTTAAAGAATACATCGCAAGCTCACCGGCGCTTGATTTCACCGTAAATATTTTTCCGTCCGGTGAAAACATAGGATAATATCCGTAAGCAATATCCTTAAAAAAGCACAGCTCGTTTCCCTGACCGTCAAACAGACAGACGCGTCTGCCGGTGGTTCCCACCGAAAATTCGCCGTTTGAAATGTAAGAAACAAATTTTGCCATAACTGCCTCTCCTGTGTTTTTTGTTATTATAGCATAAATCGGTTAAAATTTCAACGCACAGCAAAACCGTCCTATTGTGTTTCAGGGGTTTAAGAGAGACAAGAGAACCGTCCCCTTGTCTCCGATTTTCCGTCAATAAAATTCAAAAGCCTACAATCATCGAACACGGTGGGACGATTCTGCTTGTGTTCTCGTCTAATATTTAATTACGTCAATTCCGTAAATTGAAGCGTACTGATTGATTAGTTGTGCGGTTTTTTTAGATTTAACTATTCGTAAAAACCTTTTTGAAGCCTTGGAGGATTCGTCAACAATTAAGGTGAAATC
>JAGHTJ010000161.1 GCA_018065375.1 Candidatus Equinaster intestinalis
GAATATGCCGTTATACCGGGCTTTTACGGCTCGATGCCTAACGGTACAATTAAATCCTTTTCACGCGGCGGCTCGGATATTACGGGTTCGATAGTTTCGCGTGCCGCAAAGGCGGATATTTATGAAAACTGGACCGATGTTTCGGGACTTTTAATGGTTGACCCCCATCTTATCGAAAACCCCAAAACCGTTAAGGAAATAACCTACCGTGAGCTTCGCGAGCTGTCCTATATGGGTGCTACGGTTCTTCACGAGGAGGCAATTTTCCCGGTTAAAAAGGCGGAAATTCCGATAAATATAAGAAATACAAATGCTCCCGAAGATGAAGGAACATTTATAGTTTCCAAAGCAACCACCGAATCGAGCGATACCATTATTACCGGTATTGCGGGTGTTGCGGGCTTTACGGCAATTTACATCGAAAAAGCAATGATGAATTCCGAAGTCGGCTTTACGAGAAGGGTTCTCGAAACGCTCGAAAATCATAATTTGTGCTTTGAGCATCTGCCCTCCGGTATTGATACGATGAGTATTGTTCTTCGCAGTGATGCAATTAAGGAGCTTAAGGGTGTTATCACCGCCGATATTGTTAAAAAGGTTGCTCCCGATTCGATTACTCTGCTTGAAAACCTTGCATTGATTGCCGTTGTTGGTCGCGGAATGATAAGCAATCCCGGTACTGCCGCAAAGGTATTTACGGCGCTTTCAGATGCCAAAATCAATATCCGTATGATTGACCAGGGCTCGAGCGAGCTGAACATTATAATCGGTGTTGAAGAAAAAGACTATAAAGATGCAATTCGCGCGATTTACAATAAATTTGTAAACTGAATGTAATAAAATCGTTCCTCCGCACATATTCTTTACAAAAAGGAATTAAGGTGCGGAGGAATTTTTATGTCAACAAATTCAAGTATTTATAACGATATTGCCACCAGAACAAACGGTGACATCTATGTTGGAATTGTAGGCCCTGTAAGAACCGGCAAATCAACCTTTATCAAGCAGTTTATGGATAAACTCGTGCTCCCGAATATTACGGACGGTTATTCTGCCGCGCGTGCGAATGATGAGCTCCCGCAGGCTTCTGCCGGCAGAACGATTATGACTACCGAGCCGAAATTCATACCCGAAAATGCCGTAAGTGTTAAGGTTGATAATAATGCCGAAATGAAGGTTCGGCTTATCGACTGCGTAGGTTACATAGTTCCGAGCTCGCTCGGTTATATTGAGGGTGACGAACCGCGAATGGTTCGTACGCCCTGGTATGATACCCCGATACCCTTTAATATGGCGGCGGAAATCGGCACAAAAAAGGTAATTACCGAGCATTCCACTATCGGACTTGTGATTACAACTGACGGAAGTATCAGCGATATACCGCGCGAAGAATACGCCGAAGCGGAAGAACGCGTTATAAGCGAGCTCAAAGAGATAAATAAGCCGTTTCTTGTAATTTTAAACTGTATAGACCCGCAAAGCGAGGAGTCGCTTGCACTTGCCGAAAAACTTTCCGAAAATTACGGTGTAACGGTTCTTCCGATGAGCTGTATAAATTTATCGGACGATGATATTAAGCTTATTTTGGGCAAAATTCTCTATGAATTCCCGATAAAGGAAATCTGCGTAAACTATCCGAAATGGATTAACTCGCTTTCTCTTGACCATTGGTTACGTACCAAATTAACAGAATATTGCCGCGCCTCATGCGAAAAGGTTAATTTGATAAGGGATATGTCATTTTTTGGTAACAAAACTGCTGATGACGAGTGGCTTGATAATATAGACATTGATAAAATTGATTTGGGAAAGGGAAGGGCAGAGGTTAAATTATCGGTTGATAAAAAGCTCTTCTATAAAATTGTTGAAGAATCCACCGGTCTTGAAATCGGCGGTGATGATGAGCTTTTGGAAACTCTTACCGAGCTTTCGGGAATCAAAAAGGATTATATGCGCTTTAAAGATGCGCTCGATGAGGTTGAAGCTACCGGCTACGGAATAGTTATGCCCTCAATAGATGAGCTTTCCTTGAATGAACCCGAAATTATGAAGCAAGGCGGCAGATATGGTGTCAGACTTCGTGCTTCGGCGCCGTCAATTCACATGATGAAGGCGAACATAACAACCGAGGTAAGCCCGATAGTAGGCTCCGAAAAGCAAAGCGAGGATTTGATAATGTATCTTTTGAGCGAGTTTGAGGAAAATCCGGTAAAGATTTGGGATTCAAATATTTTCGGAAAATCCCTGCACGAGCTTGTAAATGAAGGTCTGCACGCCAAGCTTGCTCATATGCCAAACGATGCAAGAATGCGATTGCAGGAAACCCTTGAAAGGGTTATAAATGAGGGCTGTAACGGTCTTGTTTGCATAATATTATAA
>JAGHTJ010000143.1 GCA_018065375.1 Candidatus Equinaster intestinalis
CCACTATTGCTATCGAAACGGCTGAAAACAGAAAAACCTCAATATACGTACCGACATTATTTAGCGCTGTGGCAATTTTTACAAGAAAAGCTATAACCACAGCTTCAATTATTATCAGCAGGACAAAACCACCGCTGGGTTTAGCCTGATTTCGATAATCCTGCTGAATTTTTTCTTTGGTTAAAATTTCTTTATGATTAGCTTCGTCTTTGAACATAAAATCACCCCGCATTTATCGGTTAGAGTAGTTTGATTTTTTTAAAAACCGACCTGATTTCCCACCGGCAACATTATACCACGCTCCCCGAATAATTGCAAGATTTTGCCCTGCTAACGGCGCCGGTGACGAAAGCTTATAATTCTTGATACCAAAAGAAAAATATGGTATAATTATTTTGTAAATTTATATGTATCATCATCGGAGCTTTTAAAATCAGCATAACAGCCGTGATTTTGAGCTCTTTATCGGTAAAAAACATTATTGCGAGGGAAAGTTATGGAAAAAATCGGTTGCAAGGTGTATCCGGGCTTTAGGGGCACCGCCGAGCAAAACCTTGAGCTAATCAAGGCGGCGGGATTTGACACCACCTGTTTTTATTGGGACGAAAACTGTGCAAAAAACGTTCAAAAAGCCTCTGCGTTAAAATTACATATTTCAGAACTTGATATGCCAAATGCCGAGAGCAACTCCATTTGGGAAGAAGGAACTCCGGGAGATTTTTATACCGAAAAAATAAGACGCTGTATTACCGATGCCGCATTTTACGGAATACCCCGCATTGTATTATGCGCAACCGCAACCGCCTCTGCTCCGAAAACCTCCCCGATAGGACTTGTTCGGTTTGGCAAGCTTATTAAAGAAGCCGAAAAGCAGGGCGTAAAGCTATGCCTTAAAAATGCAGAATTCCTTCGCCATATCAGCCTGCTTTTTTCGATGTTCCCAAGCGAAAATTTAGGTCTATGCTATGATTTCGGCCACGAGGATTGCCTCACACCGGGAATCAAATATCTGCCGCTTTTCGGTCAAAGAGTTTTTTGTGCACGTATTCACGACAATTACGGTTTTCCGGAAGACAAAACGGTGGATAAAAAATACGATTTACACCGCATTCCTTTTGACGGAGCTTTACCCCTTACGGAAAAATACAAGGCTCTCACACAATGCGGTTTTGAAGCTCCGCTTATGCTGGACGTTTTTGACCGTGACGGTTTTTACAAGGATTTGAGCGCAGAGGAATTTTACCGCCGTGCTTTTACTGCGGCAAAAAGATTGCTCGAAACACAAGAAAAATGAGGCGAAAGATTATGAAAAACAAATTAGGTATTTCGCTTCCGGGCGGATTTTCCGAGTCTGCCGAAGAAAGAATTTCGGCAATGAAAGCGGCGGGATTTGAAGCATCATTTTTCAAATGGAGCGAACACACAGACGCCTATGCTCTTACGCGTATTTTTGATAAAAACAATATTGTGGTTGACAGTCTGCACGCGCCTTTTGATGGTATTAACTGCATCTGGCGCGGCGAGCCGAAAGGTGATGATTATATCGTCCGTCTTTCAAAATGTATTGACGATGCCTCCGCTTTGCATATTCCCCATATCGTGATACACCCCGTTTGCGGAGATTCGGTTCCGAAAAGTTCTCTAATCGGTATACAGCGATTTAGAAAGCTGATTGATTATTCCCTCGAAAAGGGTGTTAAGATTTGCTTTGAAAACGTAGAATTTTCCGAAATGTTAGGCGTAGTTATGCATGAGTTCGGAAACGATGTCGGCTTTTGCTACGACACCGGTCACGAAGCGACCAACGACCCCGGCACCCGCTTTCTTAAGCTCTACGGCGACAGACTCACCTGCACCCATATCCACGATAATTACGGAATAAGCTATGCCGTTACGCCGATTTATCACGGCGACTGCCACATGATTCCGCTGGACGCCGCGATTGATTTTAAGGGGGTTATGCGCGGAATACGGGAGACAAACTACAAGGGCGTACTTATGCTTGAATCCGGCCGCCACGGTATCCTCGGCACATATAAGGATTATACATTGGAAGAATTTTTAGAGAGAGCATATTCCGCGCTTTGCGAAATTGCATCTTACGATTTTTAAAAAGTCGAACCGCCACATAATGAAAAGCGGTTTTACAAAAAAACAATCGGAGCGTTGGCTCCGATTGTTTTTATTACTTTTACATTGTCTTTCATTATTTCAATATGGGGTAAATATATTTATCAAGCATCAATAATGTTTCAAGCTGTTCCTTTCTCGTAGGATATTCAAGATACACTTTACCGAGCGAATTTGAACTGTTAGATGTTTTTGAAACGGTTTTTCCTATTTCTCCCCATATTTTTGTATCATAAACGTATTTTTTGATTTCATCTGCTATATATACCCCGGAGAATATTCCGTCTTCCCAAGGAAACAGCTCAAATGATGTTACAAAGTTTTCCTTGAATTCCGATACACATATTTCATCAAAATATGTATCGTCTCCCACAGATGTTGATATAAGCATATAATACACATCTATACCGCAATATCTTTTGATAACCTCCGGAACGGTCGCTCCCGCCATACGTGCATTGATTTCCACAATAAACACTTCTCCTTTTTCGGTGAAAAGCGCTTCAATATTATACATTCCGTGGCGAATTCCGGATTTTTCAATGATTTTTGATACCGCTGACTCAAACTTTGCTTTTTGCTCTACGCTTACATCAGCCGGAAACATACCTCCTCTTGGCTGCATCGGTTTTTCGGGAGCACAGATATTGGTTTCATATCCGATATACAGTATTTTTCCTTCATGCACGAAAATATCGCATTCAAGATTTGTAAGTCCGCGCGAAACATAACCCTCAATCATTACCTCTTGATTGCGGGAAAAGTTACGACAGGTTTCATAATTATTAAGGATTTCATCTCTGCTAAAAGCATCAAATCTTTTAACTCCCCTGCTTCCCGCGCTTTCGCAGGGTTTCATTATCAGAGGATATGAAAATTTTTTGATTTTTTCGAAAATATCGTCATTTGATTTCAAAAGTTCAAAATCCGGGCAATACACTCCGCATTCTTTTTGAAGCATACGAAAACGGTATTTATTCTGCAATTTATCCACCGAATCAACAGAATTTCCCATAAGCCCCATTTTTTCCGAAACATAGGCAGTTGCCTTCATATAATCGTCTCTGTTTGATGCTATTCCGTCAATCTTTTCTTTTTGGGCAATTTTTAATATTTTTTCAAATTCCGTGGGATTTGCTTCGTATACAATATCGGCATCAGTTGTATCTTTGCCGCAGCCGAGAGGAACGCAAGCTATTACATAAAATCCGTGTAAAAGAGCGTTTGCCCTCATTCTCTGATTTGGAGGGCTTCCGCCCAAAATCATTATTCTTCTTCCAAAATCACACATATATTTTTATAAAGCCCCCTCATATATTCATCTCTTTCAGCTTCGCTGTCAAATTTAAAATGATATATTGATACCACATCAATAGCCGCCTGTTTTTTTCTTATTCTTACTCCCTTTTCCTTTACCGGGAAAACGCTGATAAGATGTTCTTTGTATTTATCCGATAACCAAACGTCCTTATATATTCCGTCCTTTTCGGAAAACAGCGTGCAGGTAAGAATAGGCGTTTGTCTTCTCTCAAAATGCTTAAGCTCTTCAAAATAGCTCATATCGTCAAGCGCAGTAGTTACGAGAAGCTTTGTAAGGTCAACACCCGTGCTTTCCATAATTTCCTGCGGGTTGTATTGTCCCGCCTGCCGGGGATTTATTTCAACGATGAAATAATCACCATTCTCGGTAAAATAGCTCTCAAAGTTATAAACTCCCAGTGTGCACCCTGCATTTTTCAAAACATCAGATACTGTTTTCTTTACGATTTTTAACTGCTCTTCGGGAAGATGTATGGGCATTATATCTCCTGACGGCACAAGCGGATTATCTTCGGTTCGCCAACAATATCTCAAACCGTCCCAAAGTATTTCATCGCCTAATACGAATACATCGCCCTCGAGAACATTCAAATCTACACATTTTACAAATTCCTCTGCACAGACAAGTTTATTCACCGATTCTGCCACTGCTCTGTCAAAGGCATCTGATATTGCTTTTTCATCGTACTGCTCAACAATACTCTGACCCCTTGAAGCCGAGCTTCTATCGGGCTTTATTATTATGGGGAAATTAAAATTTTCAAGTCCTTTTACAAAATCCTCTTTCTTTCCCGAATATAAAAATTCCGGATAAAATGCGCCCGATTCTTTTTGAAGCTGACGAAATTTTCCCTTGCAGAATAACTTTTCAATACTTGCGGGGCTGATACCCGGCAGTTTCAGCGCTTGAGCAACCTTCATTACGCTCAACATAGCTTTATCGAAAGCACTTACTACACCATCAATTTTTTCTTTTTTTCCGAGTTCGATAAGATATTCCGCATCATTCAAATCATGAACATAATATACATCAGCCGCCTTTTCGGTTGGTTCATCATAAATACCGCCAATAACAACGGTACGAATATCAAGTTCTTTTGCCGTTTCTACTATTGCATTGATTCTTTCATCGAACATATTTCCGATGACCATTAATGTTTTTTTCATATATAACCATCGCTTTCTTTTTAATGAGTTTATAATCTGCATATCATATACCATACATATCTTTCGGCATTTTCTCCTAAAGACATATCAGTTTCCCATGATATTTCACCGTTTTTTTCTAATTTGCGCATCGGAAAAAGTGTATCCCTCACAAAGCCGTGACTTTCAGAATATTTCAACGATCTCTCATTATCGGAAGAAACCCATGCTTTTGCAGTTTCTGCTGACAGTTCATTTTTAAGAATATCCTTCATTTTTTCAATGGCTTGTCCCATAATTCCCGGGCAGACACCTTTTACCCCTCGCATTGCCGAATCAATCGAAGCAATATTTCGGGAAAAATCAAAATTTGATATTCCGATATGACCTATATTGTTAAAGCTATTATCCTGAATGAAGAACAGGATCCTCAATTCATCTTCAATCAGCGCATTTTTTGCCCAATTATATGTACGCTCATAGCTTATCGGAAATCTGCTGGAGGAATACTGCGGATTTTCGATTCTCCATTTGTTCATAAGATTTATGCAATCCGGATTGTCATTCAGAAATTTATTTCCGAAGGGCACAAGAATTCCGCCATTCAGCTTGATTGTTTTTCCATCGTTTTTCAGAGAATAAATATAATCAATACAGTTCTTTTCGTTCATGCGCTTTGCTCCTTCGCAAGTCTTATACCTATCGAAACTTATACTGCTATGTGCTGATTATATATTAGTCTGCGAAAAATGTCAATAAAAGATAAATCATTGTTTTTTATGTAAAATAATGACGATAAATGAACAGAAAAAACGGACCTGCAAAGTGGACTTAACTGCAAATAACGACAAGCATAAAAAATGCCTTAAAGCCTTGATTTTATGGGAGAAATATGCTACATTTACCTTATAATATATATAAGCAGAAAAAACTACGCACATTTTTGAAGATTTTTTTAAAAATTTTTAAAAAGCTGTAGCCATTTTGCAAATTTGTTCGTATAAATAGATGAAAAGTGAGTTTTCAGTTTTCAGTTTTCAGTAGGGGACGCTGCCCGCATCGTCCCGTATTTAAAAAAATCAAAAATTATGAAAAGGAGAAGCCACAATGAAAGCAAAAGAAGAATCAAATTCCCTGAAAGATGAACTTGAAGCCTTGAACAAGAAACCGGAAGAGTTGACCGAAGAAGAACTAAAACAGATTGTAGGCGGCACAACATATTTAAGAAACGGTAAGGGTAAATTGATAAATATGAAGGGATTTTAGCAAATAATTAGCCATTTTGCGAATTTGTTCGTATAAATAGATGAAAAGTGAGTTTTCAGTTTTCTGATTTCAGTTTTCAGTAGGGGGCGATGCCCGCATCGTCCCGAATTTAAAAAAATCAAAAAATACAAAAAGGAGAAAAACAAAATGAAAAACACCGAACATAAACTTAAAAAACTTTTTGATTTTCAAAAATTCAATAAAAACCCCAAGCTTAACCATTTAATAGAGGAAACCGAATCCGGGGGTGTAGAGCTTACCGATGAAGAGTTAGCCCTTGTTAATGCGGCCGGTGAAACAAGACACGGCAGGATTGAGGCCGATTCAGGTCCCGGCCAAGCCGGTATCGGTACCGGTAATACTATGCCGTAAAAAATACAGTGTTTTAAACTAAAAAAAGAAAAAGCCCGACCATCTGATTTTAAAAAATCAAATGGTCGGGTTTATTATTTAACTATTGAATTGCATCGGTCTTCATCCTAAAGCGACTGCGGCTATTCTGCCGAATGAAGATTATTTACGATCCGAAATTCGAGAACTTCGGATTCAGCACCGGAGTTGACCTGTGCCAGTTGCTCTTCCGTAAGTTCTACGCCTTGCCCTTCGGTTTTGTTTGCTTTCTTTTCTTCGTTCATTGTGTTTTATCCTTTCGGTATTTTGGGATTGCACTATTTTAAGCCTTCAAAACTCGAATCACATCTCATAGCGGATGATGTTTCAGACCCGTGGGCATTTTCCTTACCGCCGCTAATCTCCGACAACTGTTCATCGGTAAGTTTTATACCGTTTTCTTCGGTCTTGTTTACTTTCTTTTCATTTTCTTTCATTGTATTTTTCTCCTTTTCATAATTTTTGGAATTCGGGACGATGTGGGCATCGTCCCCTACTGAAAACTGAAATCTGAAAACTGAAAACTATTCTTCTTCCGCAACTGCTGTTTTCTTTTTCTTCTTAATTATGATAAGTGCCGCAATGCCGCCGATAGCGAGAACTGCAACGGCAATGAT
>JAGHTJ010000098.1 GCA_018065375.1 Candidatus Equinaster intestinalis
GGAGATGATAGCATGAAATACAAAACTTTAGATGAATTGTTTAAGGCTTGGAAAACAGAACAAGCAGAGGAAGATGACGGATCTTGCGCAAAAACATTTCCAAAAAGCGACGGCGAAACTCCGAATTACAAAGATTTCAAGGCTTCGTTTTGCCCTGACGGTTTTTTAAGTAATAAAAAATTTAACGGCGTTTTGATTATTCAAAAAGAGCCCAATGTATTTGATAAACATGCCGGCAAATGCATTGCGGAAACCAATGACTCTTTTTGGTTTCGTGACGGCAACGAAGAAAATGATTCGACTTTAAAACATTATCGAAACAATGCAAATAAATATCTGCACCAACTTATTGGGGAAGATTACACGCTTGAAGAATGTGCATATATGAACTTAAATAAAAGAGGCGGATATGGAAGCACCAATAATACACAACTAAATAATTATGTTTATAAAAACAATTATAATTATCAAGAATATATAGCCAACGAAATAAAAATAATCAAACCAACTCATATTATTTGTTGCGGTGTATACGGATCGATAGAAAAACAATTTGCTGATAGCATTGGCGAAAGAACATATATTTTTGATTGTTACCATTTGTCTTACTCTAATTTAAAATGCAAGCATGTAGCAAAAAAAGAAAACGGAAAAGTTCAAGTTGTCAGCAATAAAGAAGAAACTATCCGATAACAATATCTTCAAAATATTTCAAATTTGAGTATTATTATATTTTTATATGTAGATAAAACATATCCCACCTTGAAAACAGGTGGGATACTTTTTTAATCGTTTTTTGTTGTTTTAATTTCAAATTGTTGTGTTTCGTGGCAGGCGGTACAGGAAAAACTGCCGTGATATGTTCCGCCGGTTGCATTATGTAGGTTGGTATTGCTTTCAACCTTTCCGCATTCTTCACATTTCCTTGACCATTTGAAGCTGGGCGAACCGTCCTGATTAACTATCACCGCACCTTTGATTGCAGCGTGGTAATAGGTTGGCTCCGGTGTTACCGATTCTGTTTGCACCTGTGATTGACTTTTTGCTTCGCTTTGAATTGATGCTGTTTGCCTGTCATCCGATTCCATCTGACTTTCGGTTTCAGTGTTTGGGCTTTCTTTTGTATTTTCACCGCAACCACAAAGCGCACAAACAAGCATTCCTGCCACCAACAACAAACTAATAACTTTTTTCATAAAACTACCTCCTGAAATTTTGGTAGTTTTATAATAGCATAGAGGATGGGATAAAAAAGTCATATGTTGTTTTTTATGTGTTCTAGAACAGTGTTCATTATATATTTCTTTTAACTCTTTTTCATAATCTTTTACCGCCATGGTTGATTTCGCTCCTTATAATTTTCTGTCTTACAATCGATTAGCAGCCCGAATTTCGTCCGATTATTTATAATTTTCTATCGCCTCATTGAGGTATTTTATTGTATCCACCCAACCTTTTTGGTGCCAACTTTAACAAAAATAGGTTTTTATTTCATCAGATAAAATCGTTACTATTTCATTCGCAATCCATTTGATTTTTTCTTCATCAAATTCCAAAGAATCGTTTTTAAGAAGGCGTAAGAATCCCTCGTTATTATCCAAATAATCGCTGAAATTTATTTTGTTGTTTTCGTATTTTATCCATTCCCATCTGAAAAAGCATGATGTTGTTTTGCCTGCTTTATTATCATATTTTGATAATGTTTGCCTTAATTCTTTCGATATTTCACTTGAAACTATATTGTTATTGCTCATGCTCCTTAAAGTGATACCCGAATAAAGATTAGATTCTATTTCCACGAAAAAATAAACTGCTGTTTCTTTGCCGATTTGGTTTTTAATATCAGGTTTTAGTTTTTCTTTATCAAGCAATATAGGAATTACGGGATATGAAGCCGTACCCCAACGATAATAGCTTTTATAATTCGACTTTTCAAAAAGGTTACTGTCTTCAATCTCTATGACATATTGATTTAACTTAATGAAGTTTCCATTTTTAGAAATGCTGTCTTTAAGTGACAGCATAAACTCATGCAAAAGTTCTGTAACCGTGTCGTCTTTGGCTTTAAGTATAATTTGAGATGCTTTTATATCATCAACATTCTTAAAAAGCTCTTGATTTTTCATAAATGATTCTCCCGTCAATTTTTCAATAATGCTTTGATACTGTTCAATTACGGTGCAATATCTTTGATATCCTTCTTCGCTTTTTGAAATTTTAATTACATCTAAAAGATTATAGATGTCTTCTTTAAGCGTAATGTTAATTGCATTCCCCGTTTCGGCTTCTCTTTTATCGGGGGTTAGGAAAAATATGCGGTTCTTTATATTTTCGCTTGTGCAAATCGTTTCAAGATAATTTTCATATCTTTTAATCTGATTTTCCTGTTCGCCAGCCCAAATTTTAAGTTCAACAATAAAGTATTCATCTTTACCGTTAATTGAATAATTTATCAGAAAATCGAGGCGTCCGAAATCAGTTGCAACTTCTCTTGAAATGTCTATGTATTCAGGCTCAATATATTGTCTTCCGCTTTTATTTAACAATGCTTTTAATAGCATTCTTAAATTGGCATCGTATTTTTTCTTATCAAAAACAAACGGCTTGAAAATATAGTATAAAAATGCTGAATGTGCCTCAACTTCTTTGTTTTCCATATTAAGTATTGAAAATAGGTTTATATCCTCATAGGGGAAAGATTCTTTAATATTTGCTTTTGCCTTTTGTAACATTGTTTTGCATTGACTTTCCAGCATATAATAACTCCTTACTTATAATTCTCTATCGCCTCAATGAGGTCTTTTTTTATTGTATCAACTAATTTTTTCGGTGCAATTACTCTTATATGCCTTGCATATTGTAATGCCCAGGCGCGCATAGCGTCGTAGTTCACGGTAACACGGGCGGTAACCTCATCTTCGGTTTCGGATGAAAACACAACATCCTTTCCGAACCAGTCAATTATATCCGGAACAATATATTTTTTCGCCTTAAATGTTACCGGCACACTTTCGCCCGCATACATATAGACATGCTCCGCCATGTGTTTGGGCAGATTAAAGCCGTTTTTGATTTCGGGCACCTTAGATTGCGGCTTGGCAGGGGTATCGAGAATTTTAATATCGGTAATTCTGTCAAGTCGGATATTGGCAACATCATCATATTTATCGTAATTGCCGATAAGATAATATCTGCCGTTTGTTGCGGCTATCTGGTAGGGGTTTACCGTATAAACTTTTTTAGCTCCGCCCTTAAATGTTTCGGGGTGGAGTTTTTTATCGGTACCGTAAAAAACATAAGAAAACGAAATCTGCTTGCGTTTGCTTATGGCCTCATCAATAATATCTATGTTGTAAAACAGTTCCTTGTTTTGCGGAGAATTATCGGGCAGGGTGCTTATATGCTTAACCCTCGCCTTGAAATACTGATTTGAAAGGCCCGCCAGCTTGCTTACCAGCTCTTTGCATTGGCTATACGGAATATGCTTTGAAAAGAGCAGACCGTCAATTAAAAGCCGCAGCTCGCTATCGGTAAATTCCCTTTCAAGATAAAAATCGGAGAGAATATAGCTTTCCTCCATACCGTCCTTGCCCGGTATCATACGAAGCGACTCGCTGTAATTTATATCGTAGCCGAAATCAATCAAGTTCATAATGTTGCGCTTAACTGACTTGCGGTCAACCGTCATATTGTATTCGGTTTTGAGAATTTCAACAATATCCTTTTGAGAAAGCCGATGGTCGCAGTCGGTATACTTTTTCAGTATGTCAAGGATATTCATTATAAGTAATTTTTTCGGTTGGGTTGTGTACATAGAATCACTCCTTGAAGCAATTGTATCATCTTCAATTATATATTACAACACCCCGTGCGACATTTTTGCCCCACCGCTTTTGATATAATATAATCAAACCAAAAGCGGAGGAGCAATAATGAATACTTTTGAAAAAATCAAAAAGACCTGTCGGTATTACCGTTCACTCAGCAAAAAATCATCACCGAAAAAAATGTCGGATATTAAAATCCGACCTGATGCTTATGCGTTTTTGACCTGTCCCGAACCGGTATTGCCGAGCGAGAAAAAAGAATAATAAGGGAGATAAATATGGAACAATCGGTAAAATGCAAAAGTACGCTTTGCGCGCTGGAGCTTTGGGCTGTGGTAAACGGTGAGCAAAACGGCGGGAGCGACAACCTGCGAGATTTGATAACATTCAAGGGCGGACTTTATACCGGATATTTTGTTATGGTGGATAAATCCGAAAAGGCATTAGAAGAATTTATAGAAGATGCCTATAAAAATTTTAATAGGGAATATGTGGTTTTCGGTGGAGAAACCGATTATCTCAAATACCGCGAGCAAATACCTCAAAATATCGGTTTAATCTGCAATGCCGATCTTTACGGTTTTGGCTATGCAACAAAGATAATGCGCAAAGCAAAGTGTAAAAATTCATAAACCGTAAACCCATATAAACACAAAAACCCCGCAGGCTTTCGCCTGCGGGGGATTTGTTTTAATTAGCCAAGCTGATTAAGAGCGGATGCCCAACCGGTGAGCCAGTTGGTCTCGTTGTCGCCACCCTCTGTATAGGTAACGGCAATAACATCCTTGGTTTCGATTTTCTCAACGCTTAATTCAGGAGTTTCATATTTTTTCATTGTTTTATTTCCTCCTTCTTAATTATTGGGGCGGCTGCGGAAGCTTATCGAAAACGGACTGATAGCTTTCAACTGCAGTTTCGCCATAGAGGTAACCGATGTTGCCGGAATCATCCTGATACTGAACATAAACTACAGTTGCGATTTCGGCATCATACTTAGTTACATCAGCTGCGCCATCGTTGTAGTTAAGAGCAACATTTGCCTTAGAGAACTTGGGTGTTGCATCGCTGAGAACTACTATCGGAACATTCTTTGCATCGTAACCGTTGATAGAAACGGTAGCGGATGCGCTTGTAGCATCAAATTCAGCACCTGACGGAATTCTGAGAGCTGCAGAGCCCAAGAACGCCTTCGGGATAACCAGAGCGCCAACATTAAGCAGGGTCATCTGCTTGCCGCCCTCAACATAAGTTGTGCTGTCGAGAGCTATGGTTCCCTTATTATCTCTGATAGAAGGAATCGTAAATCCGAATTTGAGCTGTTTCTTTGAAAGGTCAGCAGGAATAGCCGCAAAGTCATTTGTAATCTTCTTAGCCATATCGCCTACTGCCGCATATTCAACAGAAAGAACAGCGTCGGTAAGGTCAGCAGCGAAGTTGTAGGTAACGCCCTTCTTAACATCGTAAGTATAATCGCTTATCTTCGCGGTTTCGCCTGCTTCGGTAACCTTAAGTGAACCGGGAACGATTTCAAGAGTCTGGTTAATGAGAACGGTAAAGTCGGAGCCTGCCTTGGTAACTACCATATTATCATCGGCAAACTTGGTTACCGGATAGTCGGTAGTTGTGCCAATCTTAGAGGTAGCAACATTTGTATTGAAATCCTGTTCGCCCTTTTGGCCCTTAACGGTAACAGGCCTGCCGCCCTTAAGAACTACGAGAACGCCATCCTTAACGATGTAGTCGGAAGATGAGTTATCATCGGTCCAAACAACATCAGCGTCAACCTCTGAGAGGTCAAGTCTGGTATTCTGCGGAACCTGATATTCAACCTTGATATCGCCGGCATCCTTCATAGCGGGGAGAAGCTCAGCAGTTGCAATGTTCTGCGGAACAACGCTTATCTTATAGAGATAGAAGCCTGCGCCGTAGTTATTTGCAATACCGATTGTACCGCCGTAAGCATTATGGATGTTGTTAACCATCCAACCGCCGGAGTAGCTCGAGTAAGCAATCTGATTTGCGCCGGAATAAGCCCACGGAGAGCTGTTGTTCGAAGAAAGAACAAATCTGCCTATCGTCTTGTTATGGTCAAATGTATTGAAGATGTTGTGACCATCCAAAGTGTAGGACATATCTTTGCCTACAAGATCGAACTTAACATTTCTCTTAGTTAAGGTCTGAGCGTCCTTAGCATCAGGATAGGTAATAAGGTTCATATTGAGCGCTTCGCCGGGACGAAGAAGTGTATCGCCGGTGATTTCATCGCTCAAGGTATAGTAACCGGTGTTGGGTTCCTGACCGAGGTAAGGAGTTTCCCACACGCCGCCGGTTGTAACATCATCTGAGCTGTTAGGAGCATCAATCAAGATACCGCCATAGTTACGGAATCTGAAGAGAATCGGCTTCTGAACGGCATCGATAATGTAATCGCCTGCTTTGGAAGCAGCAGCGTTAAGATAAAGTCTGGTAAAGATACCGGGCGCTGTAATGCAGCTTTCCTTATCCTCGCGCTCCATAACGATTGACATATCGGCATCAACCTGATAGTCAAGGAAGTCGTTCATCATTTCGCTCTTATAAGCTGCCATAGTGGATACATGGTACTGACCCATAGCCGGCATATAGAGAGCTTTCTTATTTGAATCAAAACTGAAATACTTAGCTATTTCATCGGGATCGGTCTCGAGGAGATATTTACCGGAAGCATAGATGCCGTACTTAGCATTGCCTGCCTTACCGTAGATATCCTCGGGGTTGCCTGTGAATTTACCAACGAGCCAATCGGAAGCGTTATAAGCGCCTTCCTTGCTGAAATCAAGGTCGATAAGCTTGAAGTCATCGTTACCCTGAGCGTTAACGATTACCCAAACATTCTGAGTCTTTGCGCCATCGGAAACCTTGAAGCCTGCAATGCCCTCGAACATACCAACGAGCTTGCCCTCAACTATCTTGGCGGCATTGCCCGAGATACGCTCCCAGGTAAGCTTGTTGCCAACGATAGCGGAGCCATCCTTAAAGCCGATAGAAAGGAGCTTAAGGGAAACGCTCTTGCCCTTATAAAGCGGAATTGCCGGAGAAGAAGCGGTTGTTGAGAATACATTATCAACTGTTACTTCGCTCATAGCGGGCATTTCAACGCCGATAAGGTTAGCAGCGGTTACCTTAAAGGTAGAGATGTGGGTAATTTCACCGTACTGGTTAGAAATACCTACAGCACCCTTAGCTGCCTTAAGGTTGTTGTTATATGCCGCAATATAATCGGCATTGGTCATAGAAGTGGTGGTATAAGCATCCGGGAACTCGTTTACGAGAAGGCCGCTTGCATAAGCGGTGCTTGCCTCGGTAGTTTCCGCATCGTTAATCGGAACATTGATACCAACAAGGTCATTTTCAGCGATGGTATCGAATATTACATTGCCGTTAATCGAATACTTAATGCCTGTGCCCTTGAGTTCAACCTTAATATCGCTTAAGGTTTCAACTGCGGGGTTGCCCTGAGGAGTAGGCATGAGAACCTTTGTTTTATCGAGCTTTTCGCCCTTATAGAGCTCTTCGGTAGCAGCCGGAGCGGTATGCCAGATTATAGCCTGGTCATCGCCGAGGTAGGGCTTAGCAACCTCTTCGTAATTCATACCTGCTTTGGTGTTTGCATTAAGACCTGCAATGGAGATACCGCCATAGTTACGGATACGAAGGAACAGAGAGTTGGCATCCGAAGCGAGAGCCATCTGACCACTGCCTGCAGCGCCGTCGATAGTCCAGGCGTCATCGGAAAGAGCAGCTCTGGCAATAATACCGGTAGCGCCTACTCTGCGCTCTGCCTGACCTGCAGTACCGTTAACTACAACAGAAGCAAGCTTGGTTTCGATAGTATAGTCACCGAAATCTTTAAGAGCCTTATTTCTGTAGAAGGTAACGAAAGCACCGTCAAGTGCGTTAGGTCCGCCAACCTTAAGAACAGAGCTGTCAATCTGCTCGCCGGAAGAGCCGTAGTGGTAAACATGAGTTCCACCAACATCGCCGCCAACGATAGAAGGCTGTGAGCCGCCGCTCCAGATAGCATATGCACCGAAGATGTACGGTGAAGCTGCTTTGTTAGCGGTTGCGGCAGAACCTACCCAATCTTTGAGGTTATAGGTTTTATCATTCGAGAAATCGCTGTTTACGAAGGAGTAATCGGTGTTGCCTTCTTCATTAACGAGTACCCAAATGTTCTGTTTGTTACCGCCGGCATCGGATACTGTGAAGCAGGAAAGGCCCGGCTCACGACCGATAAGCTTATCGCCGATAACAACTGCCGATGTACCTTCTACCGGGTCGCCCCAAGTAAGGGTTTCACCGCCGACATACTTACCGCCGACTTCGATTGAAAGGTTGGAAAGTGTAATTCCGAAACCTTCAACCAACGGAATCGCCGGAGATGCGGAAGGTACAACGAAGGGTTTGGTTTCCGCAAATACGGTAAAGGAAATGGCGCAGCAGCTTGCTACCATAAGCACAGCCACAACTACCGCCAAAGCTTTACGCGATATCTGCTTAAAGTTAAATTTCATTGATATTCCTCCTTAAAGAATATTTTACTTAGAACCAAGGATTTTTTTACTCACCGATAGTAAAGGCAATCCTGCAAGGTACCATTAAAAATATACAATAAAAAAGGTAAAAAGTCAATAAATTTTTTCTGCTTTCGTGCATAAAAACCGTAATTTTGTTACAAATGTACAAATTTGTCTCCTTACATTATATATACAAACGGTTTTTTGGGGGCGCAAAACATAAAAACCTTGTTTTTTGCACCCCGCCGTGATAAAATGAATTATAAAAATTTTAGGGGATAGGTTTATGGAATTATTTAAGCTTACCAACGCAACAATTGATATGCTTTCCGAAAAGCTCGGCGAAATGTATGAGACCGCCGGCGGCTCAAAAAAAGAGACCTTCCGCGCAAAGCTCCTTATGGAAGAAGCGCTGATTAAATACCAGACAAGATTCGGCGAAGATACGGAAATCGCTTTCCGCTCTTACAAAATCTTCGGTCAGTACAGATTTTCAATACATATCCGCACTGCATCGTTTGACCCCTTCTCACTCGAAGAAAACCCGATGGCGTTTATGATACAGTCGATAATGACAAGCTTTGAAAACGGTATGCCCACATGGAAATACCGCAACCTCGAAAACGAGCTTGTTTTCTCTTTCCGCCCCAAAGCCGCAATAGGCAACTTGGCGAAGATACTCATAGCCATAGGCGCCGCGGCGGCAGCGGGAGTTTTTGCGAAAATAGCATTTACACCCGAACAGCTTTTGGGCTTTGTTAACGGCTACATTACCCCGATATCGGATGCTTATGCAAGTCTGTTTTGTGTAATGGCGGTGCTGCTCACCTTCTTTGCAGTTGCGCTGAGTATTATTCACATAGGCGATATGGCGTCCATCGGCGCTATCGGCGGCAGGATAATGACGAGGTTTTTCGGAATTTCGGCAATAGCGGTAACGGTGCTCACTCTGCCAATTCTCCCCTTCTTTGATTTAAGCGGCGCAGGTCAGCTCAATGTTGCGGCAAAATCGATTTACGATATACTTGTGGGCTTTATACCCTCCAACATTGTAGCGCCTTTTCTCAATTTCAACTCGGTGCATATAATGCTTATCGGCGCGATGTTCGGTTTTTCGCTTTTATATATGAACCAAAAGGGCGAAACGCTTGTTAAAACCTTTGAGGAATGCAACCTTGTTGCCGTTTACACAAACAATTTTATCAACAAGTTTATCTGCTTTTATGTGGGCTTTAAGATTTTTACAATAATCACAACAAGCAATTTTGCCGAGATAGCAAGCGCAGGCAAAATGGTAGGCGCAATACTTATAGCCGAGTTTATACTTATGGCATTTTATACAGTTTATGCGCTGGTAAAAACAAAAATGCCCTTTGGCAAATTTGTTAAAACCGTTGCTCCCGCATTTGCGGTTTGCATTTCTTCCGCAAACTTCGGCGCCGCCTTTAACTGCGTTTTCGATGCGATTTTCGGCTGTGGAGTTGATACCGATACAGGCAGTCTTTCGGTAAACTTAGGCAGTGTGTTCTTCCAGCCCGCCTGCACGGTTGTGTTCGTTTTCTCCTCCCTCTTTATGGCATCGAACTACGGTGTTGAAATCTCGGTGGTTTGGGTAATTATGGCGATAATTCTTTCGATTATACTCGTTGGCTCAATGCCCAATGTACCCGGTGCATCGGTTGCGGTAATCACCCTTTTGTATGCACAGTTAGGTCTGCCGAACGAAGCCCTTGCGCTTATGATAACGATTAACGCGGTGCTTCAGTCCGTAGCCGTTGGTGTTGACGCCTGGTGCCTGCAGAGTGAAATAATCGGCAGCAACGCCAAAAAGAAAATTGAATAATTAAAATAAAAATTAAACGGGGTGACTGTGTCACCCCGTTTTTTTAGTTTATTAAATTTATCTGCCCTCTATATAATCGCAGGCGGCAAGAGCGGCTATGGCGCCGTCCGCCGCGGCGGTTGTTACCTGGCGGATTTTTTTGGCGCGGCAATCGCCCGCAACAAAAATGCCCTTTGTTTGGGTTGTGCAGGTCTCAGCCGCATCCGCATAACCGCGGCTATCGAGCGCGATTACATCGGCAAAGCCCTCGTTCTGCGGAACAAGACCTATGGCGATAAAGAGCCCGTCCAGCGGCAAATCATAGGTTTCACCTGTGGCTTCCTTTTTAAGGGTTACGCCCGCAAAGGCATCCTCGCCGTTAATTTTCTCTACAACCGTTCCCAAGATAACCTTTACATTTTCTTTGGCATAAATCTGCTCGCTGAGCTTGGCTTCGCCCGTAAGAAAATCGAGATTCTGAATAACATAAACCTCTTTGGCAAGGTCGGCAAGCAGCAGTGCCTCCTGCAAAGCGGAATTTCCGCCGCCCACTACGCCAACGGTAAGGTCTTTATAAAACGCGCCGTCACACACCGCGCAGAAAGATATACCGTCGCCGATAAACTTTTCTTCGTTTTCTGCGCCCAAAAGTCTGTGGCGGGCACCGGTGGCGATAATCACGGCTTTTGCCTTAAACTCGCCGCTATCGGTAACAACGGTTTTAATTTCGCCGTCCTCAATTTTTTCGGCTACGGCGCTTTCAAACTCAACACCCTGACTTAACGCCTGGTCAACCAGCTTTTCGGCAAACTCATTACCCGAAAGTGCGGTAAAGCCGGGTATATTTTCAACCTTTGGCGAAAAGGTTATCTGACCGCCAAAGGTTTCTTTTTCGATAACAAGCACCGATTTATTGGCTCTTCTGCCGTAAACGGCGGCGGTAAGCCCCGCAGGGCCACCGCCGATTATAACAATATCGTATATCATTTTTACAC
>JAGHTJ010000166.1 GCA_018065375.1 Candidatus Equinaster intestinalis
CGTATGGGATAAAGAATGGTATGTTGCAAAAGGAAATGTTTCCTTAAGTGATGTAACCGTTAAAGGCAATGTAAACCTCATTCTTGAAAATGAATGCAGGCTCGAAATAGGCAAAGGCATCAGGGTTGATAAAGGCAACAGTATTACGATTTATGCACGTTCATTGGATAACACAAATGATACTGTAGGCAATTTGGTAATTTCGGGAGGACGCTCTTCTTCCTGTGCCGGTATCGGAGGATACAGAAATTCCGATTGCGGTACAATAACAATCAACGGCGGCGACCTGATGGTTAAAGGCGGTTATACCTGCGCGGGTATCGGCGGCGGCGAAAATGCAGATGCCGGTACGGTAATAATCAACGGTGGTGAAATTGATGCCTTCGGCGGCACCAGAGCGGCGGGCATCGGAACCGGTGCAAACGGTACAGGCGGTTCGGTAACAATAAACGGCGGTACGCTGAATGTTAAAAGCGATGAAGCTTACGGTGCAGGTATCGGCAGCGGTGACAGCGGCAGCATTGATATAATCACAATAAACGATGGTAATATATCTGCAAACGGCGGTGATGCCGGTGCGGGTATCGGAAGCGGTTACGGCGGAAATGCAGAATCAATCGTAATAAACGGCGGTACAATAGACGCAATTTCCACAATGTTTGCGGCCGGTATAGGTGCAGGCGATAACGGAAGCGTAAATTCGATAGAAATAAACGGCGGCGATGTAACTGCAACATCGGGTGAATCGGGCGTAGGTATCGGCGCCAACCGTTACAGCATTCATTGCGGCAAAATAGCAATAAACAACGGCGTAGTAAAAGCAACCGGCGGCGAGCGTTCCATAGGTGCCGGAAATGAAGGATTTACCGGATACAGTAAAGATATAACATTGGGAACGGGTATGTTGGTATACGAATTAGCAGAGGACGGTACCCCTGTTCGTAAACTTGACCTCCCCAATCCTATTGATACATTTGTGGATATAAACAGCGTTCTTATTCAAAAAGACGCCATCAACTGGGAAATGTATTCCGGCCACAAGCATAAAGGAGTTCTCCACCTTGGAGTTGCGCCTACTAAAAACAATGCCGGCTATAAGGATTATTACGAATGCTTCTGCGGTAAATTCTTCGAAGATGCAGATTGCAAGAAAGAAATTACCGACCTCAAAAAGTGGAAAGCAGAGGGCGAAGACGGTTACATCGCAAAGCTTGGCGAAGAACCGAAATCTCCGAAAACCGAAGATGCGGGCAATATGACTCTTTTGATTCTTTTGCTCATTATATCCTCAATCGGTATCACTGCTTTCGCCAAATTCGGCAAAAAGGAAAAATTGTAAAGTAAATATCAGCAACCAGAAAACCCGCTAAAGAGTGTTTCCTCTTTAGCGGGTTTTCTGTGTGATTTATTACATTGCGAAAACGCGGGTTGTCGAGGGCGCCAACCCCTACGGTGCATCAGTATTATTTGCGTATAAAAACAGGAGGGTATTTGAACCCTCCCACATCATTTTTATTTAAACATCGTATGAATTCCGTCCATAAAGTCGCCTACGGCTTTGAGGGCTTTGCCCGAGCCTTTGGCGAGGCTATGGTTATTGTCCATTACAATTTTGCCGGTGGTGATAGCGGCAGCGGCTACTATCATTCCTGCGGCGGCTCCCTTTACAAAGGTTGATACCGTTCCTTTTTCCATAAAATTTAACCTCCTTTTTTAGTATTATTCCAAAAAAGGAGGTTTTTATTTTAAAAATATTGTCTATACCAGGTAAGGAAGGTGAAAACCGTCCAGATTTTGCGGCTTACGTCCTCTTTTCCGCTTTTATGGCGGTTGAGCAGGGCTATAAGTTTTTCGGTATTAAAGAATTTTGCGGCATTTTCGCTTTCAAATTCCGCTTTTACCGTATTATAATACTTTTCCTCTTTAAGCCATACTCTAATCGGTACCGGGAAACCGAGTTTATCCTTTTCGGCGGTAATGGGCGGCAGGGTCTTCTTTGCCGCCTGACGGAGAGCCAGCTTTGTGGAAACGGTATTTACCCTGCAATTAAGCGGGATTTTTTCGGCAAGCTCCATAACCTTTTTATCGAGGAACGGAACTCGAAGCTCGAGTGAATTTGCCATACTCGTTTTATCGGCTTTAAGAAGTATATCACCCATAAGCCACATATTTATATCGAGGTACTGCATTTTGGTAATGGTGTCCTTATCCTTTACCTCGTCATAAAACTTTTTACAAAGAATCTGCGGCGCAACGCCGTTATCGCGGAGCAAAATCTTTTTTCTTTCTTCGGGTGAAAAGATATTGGCGTTACCGATAAACCTCTCTTCTATCGTTTTACCGCGGCGGATAAGATAATTTACACCGTGCTTTTTAGGTATATGAAGCGCCTCAAGTGTACGGCTTATACCCTTACGAATGAAAAAGGGCAAGCGGTCGTAAGCCGTAACGGTTATCGGCTCCTGATAAATTCTGTAGCCGCCGAAAAGCTCATCGGCTCCCTCTCCCGACATAACAACCTTTACGTGTTCTGCCGCCAGCTTTGATACAAAATAAAGAGCTATTGCGGCAGGGTCTGCAAGGGGTTCGTCCATCTGATACTGAAGCTTCGGGAAGCTTTCCCAATACTCCTCGGGAGTTATAACCTTACTTATATTTTCCACCTTTATTGTTTCGGCAAATTTTTTCGCATATTCGATTTCGTTATAACGGTTACCGTCCGGACTTGCAAAACCCACCGTAAAGGTTTTATCAACCTGCGCCGCCTCGGCAATATAGCTTGAATCTATGCCGCTCGAAAGGAATGAGCCTACCGGAACATCGGCTATTTTATGCGCCTTTACCGATTCTCTTATGGTTTCATCAATCTTATCGCTGTAATAGTCGATAGACGCCTCCTCCGGCTGAAAGTTCGGAGCAAAATAGCGGGTTTTCTCCATTACACCGTTTTTGTATGTGAAATAATGTGCGGGCGGAAGCTTATAAACTCCCTTAAAGAAGGTTTCCTCGGTAGGCGAATACTGGAATGAAAGATAATGGCAGAGCGCATCTTCGTTAAGCTCCTTTTTAAAGGAGGGGTGCTCCAAAAACGCCTTTATTTCACTGCCGAAAATAAAACTGCCGTTCATAAATGCATAATAAAGCGGCTTTATTCCGAACATATCGCGAGCACCGAAAAGTGAACCGTCCGCCTTATTGAAAATCATAAAGGCGAACATTCCGCGAAGCATTTGGGGAAGCTCTTCTCCGTATTCCTCGTAGCCGTGAAGCAAAACCTCGGTATCGGAATGACTTGTTTTAAACTTATGGCCTGCTTTAAGCAGTTTTTCACGCAGCTCAAGATGATTATATATTTCTCCGTTGAAAACAACTACCAGACTGCCGTCCTCATTAAACATCGGTTGATTACCGTCCGCAAGGTCGATAATGCTGAGTCGCCTGAAGCCGAAAGCTATATTGGGGTCAACATATTTACCGTCCGCATCGGGTCCGCGATGAACTATCTTGTTCATCATTTTTTCGAGCACGGTGCCGTCATCATTTATTTGATTTGTAAAGCCTACAAATCCGCACATTAAAAATCACTCCAAAAGCATTTTAATATTTTTATTTTTACAAAGCAGAGCGCACAAAACTCCTATGAGTGCGCCGCTGATACAGCCGAAAAGAAGAAGCACCGGAAGATAGGCGAGCATTGCCTTTCCGTAAAGGATAAGCGCCGCCGCAGTTTGCCCGGCATTATGGAAAATTCCTCCCGCTACGCTGACTAAAAAGGGAGAAACATTCAGTTTTCCTACCGCCAGCATTACGAAAAAGGAAAGAATAAATCCCGCAAAAGCATACATAAATGTTACGGGAGAGCCGAATGCCACGGCGGAAAGTATTACGCGGCAAACTCCCACGGCAAAGGCATCAAGGCGTTTACCGTAAAAAAGCAGAACAACCGTTACCGCATTGGCAAGCCCGATTTTAACGCCCGGTGCCAAAAAAGAAAAATCGAGAAAGCTCTCTAAAAATGAGAGTATTACCGCAATGGCGGTGAGTACGCCGAGCATTGTAATCCTTTTAGCCTTCATTTTCTTATCTCCACCAAAACCTTATTCGGCAGGCAGGCTATCTGCTCGCCCGCTTTTGAAATTTTACCGGTTTTCACGCATATCTGATTGGGACACTCTGCATTTTTTACAAAAACTTCGCCGTTTTCAATAACCACGGTGTTTCGGGGCAGTTTCACGGTTTGATTTTCGTTTAAGGAATATATTTCGGTTTTGCCGTCTACCGTTACGGCGACCTTACTGCCCTCAGTTTTAGCAAGGGCTGAAAAGCCTACCCATACTGTAAGCAAACAAAGAATTACGGCAAAAATAATTATCTCTTTTTTCTTTACCATATTATCCACCGATACTATATTACCACAAATTTCATACCTTTACAAGAAAATAAAAAAATGTTATAATCTTTTTATGAAAAAAATACTGATTTTGGCGGGTGTTTTATCGGTTATCCTTTCGGGATGCAACACCGCCGTAGAAAATTCCGCCACCGCTTTCCTTATGAACACGGTGGTAAATATAAAAGCAGATGCCCCTTACGATACCGTAAACGGCGCTTTGGAGCTTTGCCGCGGACTTGACAAAAAGCTTTCGCGCACCGATGAGGGCTCCGAAATTTACAAATTAAATGCGGCGGGCTCGGCGCAGGTTTCGGCAGATACCGCAGATTTAATAAAAAGCGCTCTTTCCTTTTGCGAGCTTACAAATGGCAGACTCGATATAACCGTAGGCAAGCTTTCGGATACCTGGAATTTTTCCTCTGCCACGGATATTCCCTCCCCCGAAAAAATAAACGAAGCCCTTAAAACGGTAAATTATAAAAACATTGAAGTTTCTGGCGAAAGCATTAAAACAAACGGTTCTATGCTCGACCTCGGCGCTGTTGCAAAGGGGTATGCCTGCAACAAGGTAAAAGAATATTTTGAGCAAAACGGTATTAAAAATGCCGTGGCAAACCTCGGTGGAAATGTTCTCGTGATGGGTGAAGACGATTACACGGTAGGCATCAAAAATCCCTTCAAAACCGATGAAATATATGCAAAAATCAAGGTTAAAAACACAAGTGTTGTAACCTCGGGAACCTATGAAAGATACATCGAAAGCGGCGGCAAAAAATATCATCACATACTTGATACTTCCACCGGCTACCCTGCTGATACCGATATTGTTTCGGTTTCGGTAATTTGCGGGGATTCGCTTAAAGCGGACGCCTATTCCACGATATGCCTGATTTACGGCAGTGAGGCCGCTCTCGAGCTTATAAATGCAACCGAAAATATCGAATGTATCATAATCACAAAGGACGGCGAAATTAAAATTTCTTCGGGAATTTTCTGTGAAGATGGTGTATACAGACTATAAAACTCTTTATTTTTTACGAGATTTATAGTATAATAAATAAGATAATTTGAATTTGAGGTAAAAAAATGAGTTTTATAGAAAAATTATTCGGTAACTACAGCGAAAAAGAGCTTAAGAAAATTTATCCCCTTCAGCAAAAAACACTGGCGCTCGGAGAGGAGTTTTCAAAGCTCAATGATACCGAGCTTCAAGCCAAAACAGCTGAATTTAAAGAGCGACTCGCAAACGGCGAAACCCTCGATGATATTCTGCCCGAGGCATTTGCCACCTGCCGCGAGGCTTCCTTCAGAGTGCTCGGTATGAAGCACTTCCCCGTTCAGATTTTGGGCGGTATAGTTTTGCATCAGGGCAGAATCAGCGAAATGAAAACCGGTGAGGGTAAAACCCTCGTTGCCACACTTCCCGCATACTTAAATGCTCTCTCGGGAAAGGGAGTTCATATAGTTACGGTAAACGATTACCTTGCAAAGCGTGACTCGGAATGGATGGGCAAGGTTTACAAGTTTTTGGGGCTTACCGTAGGTCTTATCATTCACGGTATGGACAATGATGAAAAACGCGAAGCCTACAATGCCGATATTACCTACTGCACAAACAACGAGCTCGGCTTCGATTATCTGCGTGATAATATGGTGGTTTATGCCGAAAACAGGGTTCAGAGAGGCCACAATTTCGCGATTGTGGACGAGGTGGACTCCATTCTCATAGACGAAGCAAGAACCCCCCTTATCATTTCGGGTCAGGGCGATAAATCCACCGATTTATATGAGAGAGCTGACCGTTTTGCAAAGGGCCTTAAGATGGATAAGGTTATTAAGACCAACGATAAGCTTGCCGATGAACAGCAGAATTTCACGGGAGATTATGTTGTAGACGAAAAGGCAAGAAGCTGTACCCTCACCCCCGCCGGTGTTAAAAAGGCGGAGGAGTATTTCGGTATCGAAAATCTTAACGACCCCGAAAATATTACAATTTCTCACCATGTAAATCAGGCAATCCGCGCACACGGTATTATGAAGCGCGATGTTGACTATGTTGTTAAAGACGGCGAGGTTATCATAGTTGATGAATTCACCGGTCGTCTTATGTTCGGCAGACGTTATAACGAGGGTCTGCACCAGGCAATCGAGGCAAAAGAGGGCGTAAAGGTAGAAAGAGAATCCAAAACTCTGGCTACCATTACCTTCCAAAATTTCTTCCGTCTTTACAAAAAGCTTTCGGGTATGACCGGTACGGCTATGACAGAGGAGCAGGAATTCCGTCAGATTTATTTCCTCGATGTTGTGGAAATTCCCACCAACAAGCCGGTTATCCGTGAGGACGAACCCGATACCGTTTACAAAACCGAAAATGCCAAGTTTGATGCCGTTATCGACCAGATAGTTGAATGTCATCAAAAGGGTCAGCCGGTACTTGTAGGTACCGTAACGATTGAAAAATCCGAGCTTTTGAGCTCCAAACTTATGAAGCGCGGCATAAAGCACAATGTTTTAAATGCGAAGCACCATGAAAAGGAAGCCGAAATCATTGCCCAGGCGGGCAAAGAGGGCGCGGTTACCATTGCTACCAATATGGCGGGTCGTGGCACCGATATAATGCTCGGCGGTAATGCCGAATACCTCGCAAAATCCGAGCTCCGCAGGCAGGGCCTTACAGATGAAATGATTGCCGAGGCTACGGGATTCGGTGAAACCGATAACGAGGAAATACTCAATGCAAGGGCTGAATTTACACGGCTCAACGAAAAGTTTAAGGCTGAAATTGCTCCCGAGGCAGAGCGGGTAAGAAATGCCGGAGGACTTTGCATTTTGGGCACAGAGCGCCACGAATCACGCCGAATAGACAATCAGCTCCGGGGCCGTGCGGGACGTCAGGGCGACCCCGGCCGCACACGCTTTTATATATCCCTTGAGGATGATTTGATGAGACTTTTCGGCGGCGAGAGACTTTATAACTTTATGGATACTCTTAACGTTGAGGAAAACACACCGCTTCAGTTCAAAATGCTTTCAAATACCATTGAAAACGCCCAGAAAAAGGTTGAGGACCGCAACTTTGCTTCACGTAAGAACGTACTTGATTACGATGATGTAATGAACAAACAGCGCGAGCTTATCTACGAGCAGAGAAACAAGGTTCTTGACGGTGAGGATATTAGCGACAGTATTCTTTCGATGATTGACAGTACGATAGATGCCGCCACGGCCACCTATCTTTCCGACCCCGTAAGCGACAACTGGGATTTGGAGGGACTTCGCCGCTACACGGCAGGCTGGCTGACAAACGAGGACGATTTGAGATTTACGGTATCGGATTTGAACAAGTACACCGCCGAGGACGTAAAGGCTCTGCTTAAGGAAAAGGCTCACGCAAAATATGAAGCCAAGAAAGAGCAGTACGGCGAAAAGATGGACGATGTTCAACGTTATATACTCCTTCGTAATGTTGACTCGGGCTGGATGGACCACATTGACGCTATGGACGACCTGCGAAAGGGTATCGGACTGCGCGGCTACGGTCAGCACGACCCGGTAGTTGCCTACCGAAATGAGAGCTACGATATGTTCTCTGCTATGACCGATTCCATTCGTGAGCAAACGGCTAAATATGTTTTGGCTGTAGAAATTCGCGAGCAGGAAGAAATTAAGCGCGAAAAGGTTGCAGAAGAGACCGACACCGGAAGTGATGACGGCAAAGGCAGAACAATTCGCGGCAAGGGTGCCGTAAGTAAAAACGCCCTCTGCCCCTGCGGAAGCGGTAAAAAATATAAACGCTGCTGCGGAAAAGATAGTGATTAAATGTAAAGCCCTCGTTTGAGGGCTTTAATTATTTACAATACATAAAAAATATTGTATAATAAACTTAGCTGATATAGAGGTTTAGAAAGGGGTAAATTTATTATGACAAGAGCAGAAATGAAAACTCGTGCTAAAGCACAACTCGGCAACGGCATCTTCCAGGAAAACTGGTTATTTGCAGTTCTCGCAGTATTTATCGTAGGTGCAATTACCGCAATAATCAGTTTAATTCCTACCGTAGGTAGCGTTGTAGCGGTTATCGTTACAGGACCTATTGCTTACGGCTCTACGAAGTTGTTCTTAAAGCAGGCGAGAGACGGCCAAAAGATGGATATTGGCGGATTATTTGACGGTTTTAAAGACGATTTCGGCGGAACATTTCTTATTTCCTTAATGACCTATATCTTTACATTCCTTTGGTCACTTCTCTTTATAATTCCCGGTATTATAAAGACCTATTCTTATTCGATGGCTTACTACATCAAAGTAGACCATCCCGAATACGGTTGGAAAGAGTGCATCAACGAAAGCAAAAAGATTACAAACGGTCACAAAATGGAGCTCTTCATTTTGGATTTAAGCTTCATTGGTTGGATCTTCGTAGGTTCGCTTTGCCTCGGTATCGGAACTCTTTGGGTAGCCGCTTATATGGAAGCTACACGTGCTCAATTCTATGAGAGCATTAAAGAGGCTCCCGTAGTTGAAGCATAATTGATTATTAAACAAAAAAAAACAACCGCCGGCGGGCGGTGTTCTAAAGAACAGTTCTATGTAGGATACGGTGCAATCCGTTTGGGTTGCACCGTTTTCCTTTGTTTTACGCCACTTTCGTGGGGTTGTTGCGGATTTCTTCCATAGCGGCAATGAT
>JAGHTJ010000056.1 GCA_018065375.1 Candidatus Equinaster intestinalis
ATTGATACTGTGAAGATATTCCATATTCTCCGAAATATTTCCATTGTTTATTATCATAAAGCTCTCGGGTATATCAATTTTAATATCATCGGTTTTTACATTTTGGGCAAAAACCGTCACAGAGCAAACCGAGAGCAATATAATACCGATAATCAAAAAGCCGCAAAGCCTTTTTTTCATATTTAAAACTCCGTTCAGTTTATTTTCTTTTTTGCCGCCGTAAGGGTGTTTTGCATAAGCATTGCAATAGTCATCGGTCCTACGCCGCCGGGCACGGGGGTAATATATGAAGCAATTTTTGAAACATTTTCATAATCAACATCACCGCAAAGCTTGCCATTTTCGTCTCTGTCCATACCGACATCAATTACAACAGCACCCTCCTTGACCATATCGGCCTTTAAGAACTTTGCTCTGCCTACCGCAACTACGATTATATCCGCCTGCTTGCAGATTTCAGCGATATTTTGTGTTTTTGAATGGCATATAGTAACGGTTGCGTTATTATGTAAAAGGAGCATAGCCATCGGTTTTCCGACAATATTAGAGCGACCGATAACAACACAGTGTTTACCCGCAATTTCGATATTCTCGCGTTTGAGCATTTCTATAACACCCGCCGGTGTGCAGGGCAGAAAATCATAATCGCCTATCATTATTTTGCCTACATTCTGCGGATGAAAAGCATCTACGTCCTTTTCGGGCAGAATTGAGTTAATTATAATTTTTTCGTCAAGATGACGCGGCAGGGGCAACTGACAAAGTATACCGTCTACCCTATCGTCATTATTGAGTTTTTCTATAAGGGAAAGAAGCTCCTCGCTCGTTGTGTTCTCATCAAGAGCATATTTATAGGAATTGATGCCGAGAGCCTCGCAGGCTTTCTCCTTATTATTTACATATACCTTTGAAGCAGGGTCGTTTCCAACTATAATAACCGCAAGACCAACCTCAACATTTTTTTCTTTCAGTAATGCAACTTCACGTCTAATGTCTTCTTTAACTGCGGCAGATATTGCCTTTCCGTCAATTATTTTCGCCATCTTCAATTATCTCCTTTTCTATTTCATCAGTATTTTCATTGATTTCCTCTTTTATTTCATCGGCATCTGCATTTTCTGTGGATTCCGATTCAAAAACAGATGTATATGTAGCCGCCGCGGTGTTTTGCTTGTACCTGCGTAGCATAATAATCATCGCAATAATACAGCCCGCACAAAGTACAAATGATAAAAGGGACGAAACACGTATATTTCCGAGCATCAGGCTGTCCGTTCTTATAAGCTCTAAAAATCCCCGCTCAAAGCCGTACCAAATTCCGTAGGACAATGCGATTTCGCCCTTGAATTTACGATTTTTGCTCAAATAATTAAGCAGGAAAAATCCGAGAATACACCAAATTGATTCATACAAAAAGCAGGGGTGAACAAGTCCTTTGCCCATTTCTGCAACGGTGCGGGTACTGGTCATTCCCCACCAGTCGCTTCCGGTAAAGGTTCCGTAAGCCTCCTGATTGAAGAAGTTACCCCATCTGCCGACACCCTGACCGAGCAAAAAGCCTGCCGCAGCAATATCGAACATATCGAGAACATTCACTTTACGTATCTTACACATCAAAAATCCGCATAAAAGCGCACCGATAACACCGCCGTAAATGGCGAGACCGGAAAATCCCGAATGATTGCCGAAGCCGAAAAAGTCTGCAATGCTTTCGATTTTCACACCACCGAAAATACAGTAATACGCTCTTGCGCAAAGTATTGCAACGGGAGTTGTTACGAGAACAACATCAAGCATACGGTCGGTATCCATCTCAAAACGTTTTGCGGCAAGCATTGCATATACAATCGCTCCCAAAAAGCCGAGCGCAATTATAATTCCATACCAATAAATATCCCAGCCCGAGCCTATCGGCAAGGTAAAGGCTATTGGATTGATTTTAAGCGACAAGCCGAAAATTACAACATCGTAGGTCATTTTACTTCCTCTTTCCTCGGATTTACAACCGATAAAACCGACTGTTTTTCATCAAAAATATCCAAATATTTTTCAATATCCGAAATTTTCAGTCTTCTGATAATTTCTATTTCCTCAAAAACATCATAATCCGAAACCGCCGCATCTACAAATGTCGATGCAATATCCTCTACCGAGTTATAACGTTTAAGAATGTCTCCGTAGGCATTTTTTCTCGAAGCTTCGAAAATTTCATCACCGATTCCCTCGGATTTAAGTTTTTCAATATACTCCGAAATGGTTTGAACAACCTTTTTGGGATTGGAAGATTCGCCCGAGAAAACAGCCGCCGCATAACCTCTGCCGTTAAAGAATTCGGTATCGAAATCATCATTGATAAGTCCCATATCGGTAAGCTTTTCGTAAAGCGGCGAAATATCGCTTGCCATAACATCGAGCAAAAGGTTAATACAGATTGTATCCCTTAAAGAGGGCTCGCTGTCGGTAGGTATTTTATAGCCGTAGCTGAAAATCGGTTTTGCAACATCGAGAGCGGTTTCAATATACTGCGTAACCGGTTGAGCCGGCTCCGGGAAAACCTTACGCGTAATATCTTTAGGCTCATTTTTGGTAACAGCCGCTTCTATGCGTTTTAACGTCTTTACTGTATCAACATTTCCCGCAATACAAACGAACATATTTGAGGGATTGTAAAAGGTTTCATAACACTTATAAAGCAAATCTGCATTTATCTGCGCTATGGTTTCGGTAGTTCCGGCAATATCAATTTTTACCGGGTTTATATGGTACATACCCTTTAAAAGATTGAAGAAAACGCACCATTCCGGGCTGTCATCATACATACGTATTTCCTGCCCGATTATTCCCTGCTCCTTATTTACGGTAGCCTCGGTAAAATACGGAGACTGAACAAAATCCAGCAAAATACCGAGATTTTCCTCGAACAAATCACTGCAAGTGAAAAGATAGCAGGTACGGTCAAACGAAGTATAGGCGTTTGCATAGGCTCCGGTTTTGGCATACTTTGTAAAGGCATCACCGTCTTCACTTTCAAAGAGCTTATGCTCCAAAAAATGCGCAATGCCCTCGGGAACCTCGGTAAGCTCTCCTGAATTTACCGAAAAAGCGGTATCTATCGAACCGTATCTGGTTCCGAAAACTGCATAGGCGGAAGAAAATTCGGGCTTTTCGAGTATATAAATTTTAAGACCGTTTTCGAGTATGGCGCAGGTATATTTTTCGCCGATAATTTCATTTGAAAATTCTTTAATCTGCATTATCCGCACCTCCGTTACCACTCGGTATTATTTCATAAACCGTATGCAAATCTATGCCATTCGCGGCTTTTATAACCTGCTCACGTGTAACATTTTGCACCGCTTCGGCAGATTCCTCCGGACTTTTAATGGTATCGGTGAAAATCTTGCTCGCATACCAGGAATCAAGTGCAAAAATGCGGTCATTAGCAGATTTTATACCGCAAACGATATTTTTAAGCGAAGCATCAAATGTGAAATCTGAAAAATCGCCGTTTTTAACGCTTTGAAGCTGTTCGAGAATTGCCTTTTTTGCCTTTTCGGCATTTTCTTTTTCAACACCCGAATCAACATAAACAAAACCCTTGCTCGCAATGGGACGTGCCGAGCAGTAGTAGCAAAGGCTCATTTTTTCCCTTACGTTTTCAAAAAGCTTTGAATAAGGACCGCCCCCGAAAATATCTGTAGCGATAAGCAAATCGTAGGCTTCGGGTCCGCAGGTTTCGCTTGAAAATCCCATAACAAGCTTACCCTGTGCAACATCTAACTTATCCGAAAAGCTCTTAACTTCATCGGTTTTCTGCAAAACCCTGCATTTTTTGAAATCGGGCTCAACATTTCGCTCTATTTTTGAAAACTTTTCCGAAATATTTTCGAAAATACCATCAGGCAGGCTTTTTCCGATAACATTTACACGCAAATACGATGTTTTCAAAAGGCGCTTCCATGCGTTATAAAGGTCTTCTTCGGTAACACTCTTTAAGGATTTTTCGGTGCCTAAAGCGGAAATTCCAAAAGGCTGACCTTTAAAGGCTTCCTCAAAAAGTCTGTTACGGGCAAAGCGGCGTTTATCGTTTATTTCGGCGGCTATAAGCTCACCGAGCTTACGGCGCTCACGTTCAACATCTTCGGTGAAAAATCTGCCGTTTTCGGTTTTCGGTTCAAAAATCAAAGACTCAAGAAGCTCAACCGCCTTTGATACCACCGAACTGCCGTCCAGAGAAAATTCATCATTGATAACCGAAACGGCAATCTGCATAAGCTGAATATCGCCGAGCTTATTTACCGCAACATTAACCGATGCTCCGTAAAGAAGAGACAGAGCAAAATTCAGTTTTCTGAAGCTCTCGTATTTCTTTGAACACGAGGACAAAACATAGATAAGCAGAGCGTTTTCGCTTGCCGTTTCAAAACACAAGGGCGTATAAAAATTAAAGGAAACAACGGTGGTTTTAAATCTCTTGTTTTCGACAAATAAACCGTCCACAGAATTTCCGAGACTGATTAGTTCCATAGATAAACTCCTTAAAATGTTCATATATGTTTAAGTATATCAC